>LJTR01000218.1 GCA_001303465.1 Phycisphaerae bacterium SG8_4 | reverse complement strand
ATCGCAAAGACGATCTTCCGCAAAATAGCGGATTTCTACAGCGAATACGCTCGCAGAACGTTAGAAGCCGCCGGCGGAAACATCGATATCTTCTTTACCGGCGATGACTTCGGCACACAGGATAACACCTTTCTGTCCGTCGAAACGTGGCGAAATCTGCTGAAAGAGGGCTTCGATCGGTTTATCAATATCGGCCATGAGTTTGGCTGCAAAGTAGCCCATCATACCTGTGGGTGTGTCGCACAGTTGTTGCCTGATTTTGTAGAGTCCGGCCTGGATATCCTGAATCCTCTTCAGCCGGATTGTGCCCGGATGGACTACCAGAAAATAAAAGAACAGTACGGCGACAAGATCTGTTTCCATGGCGGAATATCTATTCAAAAGACACTGCCCTATGGGAGCTGTGAAGATGTCCGAAACGAGGTGAAGGACCGTGCAGCGAAGTTGGCAGGTGATGGCGGCTATATCTTCTGTACCGCACACAACATTCAAGCCGACACTCCAATCGAGAACATCATCACCTTGTTCGAGGCCTATAGGCAATTCGGTAGTGTCGCACACGCTTGACACTGACAGCGGTCGCTCGTAAAGCTTACGGCTACCATTGTTCAATCACTGTCGATTCTGAGAGCATTCCAGGACATTTGCCTAGAATCAGACAACCTTTTCTTTCCACTTGCCGCGTTTGAAGAGAATTATGCCTAATATGCCCAGCGCCGATTCGGCAATGATGATGGACATGAACACACCAACCTCATTGAGTTTGAAGGTCAACGCAAGGACAAAGGCCAGCGGTATTTCCAGCAGCCAGAAGCATAGAAAGTTTATCTTTGTCGGAGTCGCTGTATCGCCTGCGCCGTTGAATGCCTGTGTCATGACCATGCCATAGGCATACGATATGTAGCCGAGGCTCAAGTATCGCAAACATTTCGCACCTATTTCTACTACCTTTGGCTCATCGGCAAACAGGCGAACCAAGAATTCAGCCGAAGTGAAAAAGATGACGGCGATTCCCACAAGAAATACCATATTGACGAATCCTGTTATCCAGACCGACCTCTCTGCTCGCCGGGGTTTGTTGGCGCCGAGATTTTGACCCACCAGTGTAGCAGCGGCATTACTCATTCCCCAGGATGGCAGAATGGAGAAAATGATTATGCGTATCGCAATGGTATAACCGGCCAGGGATTCACTGCCAAAAACTGCCATAATGCGCATCAAACCGATCCAGCTCGACGTCGCGATAATGGACTGGCCGATTCCGCCGAGGGACAAACGCAGAATTCGTTTCATCACGTCAAACTTTAGCCTCATGTGTGTTCGAGCAATGTGAATACGGCCGCTTTTGCATTGTAACAGGTACAATTGGAGCATAACGCCGGCGCCACGGCCAATCAGGGTCGCTATTGCCGCTCCTTTGATGCCCAGCTCCGGGAACGGCCCCAATCCGAAAATCAGACAGGGATCGAGGACAATGTTTATGAGATTAGCCAACGATAAGATCCGCATTGCAGCCGCGGCATCGCCAACGCCTCTGAAGATGGCGTTGATGATGAAAATCAGCATGACAACCACGTTGCCACCAAGCATAACGGCGGTGTACAGATGTCCCGAACTTATGACGGAGGCAGAAGCACCCATCGCTCGTAAGAGGATTCTTGATCCGAAGATGCCAAGGAACATAATCGGCACAGAAACAATGAATCCTACCGAGATTGCCTGCACGGCGGCTACCGATGCCCCCTCTGAGTCTTTTTCACCTGTGCGTCTGGCGACAACAGCCGTCGCTGCCACACTCAGCCCCATGCAAATTGAGTATACAACGGTGAACATGGATTCGGTCAGACCTACCGTTGCCACTGCGTCAGAGCCCAATCTCGAAACGAAGAAGATATCTACAATTGCAAACACCGATTCCATAGCCAATTCCAGGACCATGGGAATTGCCAACACCAAAATGGCCCTTCCAATGCTTCCTTCGGTGAAGTCTCGCTGGGAACCTGCCAACGCCTGGCGAACATCCTTCCAAAGTCCAGCCAGGTAATGTGCAGGCTGTGTGTGAGCATCGCCGGAAAGGGAACGCGGGTCAGTATTGTCTGATCTGCACATTGTCTTATTCTAAAGATACGAGAAGAATTATTCCAGAAAGTTCGATACAGGACGAATCTCATGTTCCTCGTCGCGTTGATGTGCTTGACACATTCGACGATGGGACGTAGTATCTGTGGCGCAAGTTAATTTTTGGAGTATTCCAAATGACCAAGGCAGAGAAGAGTTGGGAAAAGCGGTTAGCCGGCGAGCCGGATGAGCTTATGGTTGATTTTGTGGAATCGCTGTCGATCGACAAGCGCCTCTACAAATATGACATTGTCGGATCGATTGCTCATGCGCAGATGCTGGCCGAGCAGAAGCTGATTACCAAGAATGAACTGGGGCAGATCAAAAGCGGACTGATCGAAATCGGCGAGGAAATTGCCAGTGGGCGCTTCGACTTCAAAAAGGAGTACGAGGATATTCACATGGCAATCGAGGCCGCGCTTGTAGCCAAGACCGGTGACGCGGGCAAGAAACTCCATACCGGCAGAAGCCGCAACGACCAGGTCGCCACCGATGTGAGACTCTGGATGCGGGACCGGATCGAAATCCTGCAGGCCAAGATCACGCTGCTTCAAAAAGCGATTGTCAAACTGGCGGCCAGATATACAGAGGATGTGATGCCGGCCTATACGCATCTTCAGCGTGCCCAGCCGATCGTCATCGCGGCTTACCTGCTGAGTTTCGCCGAGCAGTTCGAGCGAGACTTTATCAGATTGGGCAATTGCAGCGCCCTGCTCAACGTCTCGCCCCTGGGCAGCGGCGCCGTCGCCGGCTCTACGCTGGCACTGGACAGAGAGAGCACGGCCCGGCAACTGGGTTTCTCCGGCATCAGCTATAACAGTATCGACGCGGTCAGCGATCGGGATTTCTGCGCTGAATTTATTTTCGATTGTGCGCTTATTGCAACGCACCTGTCACGCCTGGCCGAGGATTGGATAATCTATTCGTCCAGCGAGTTCGGCTTTGTCAGGATTGCCGATGCCTATTGCACGTCGTCGAGCATGATGCCCCAGAAGCGCAATCCTGACGTCCTGGAACTGATTCGCGGCAAGACCGGCCATGTTTACGGCTCGTTGATGGCGACCCTTACAATCCTCAAGGGCCAGCCGTCGGGTTACAATCGTGACATGCAGGAGGACAAAAGGCATATTTTCGCCGCCAACGACACGGTCGATGCGTGTCTGGATATGGCGTGCGCGGTAGTTTCACATACGAAGTTCGCGACGAAAACAATAGCAGCCGGACTGGATGAAGGATTTCTGGATGCGACGGCTCTGGCCGAGTATCTGGTGGGCAAAGGTGTCCCCTTCCGCGAGGCGCACGGGATCGTGGGCTCTCTGGTCGCCGATTGTGAGAAGCGGAGCAAAAAGCTGGCCGAGCTTTCCTTGGAAGAATTCCAGCAGCACTCTTCTTCGATCAAGGCCGATGTGTATGAGCATCTCGGTGCGGCCTGCGTTGCAGGCAAATATCTCACCGAAGGGGCCGCCGGGCCGACGCAGGCAAAAGGGCAGGTTGCATACTGGAACGAACAGTTAGGGCAGCGATGAGTGCCGGCGAAGATGAAATAACCGCGTGGTTTGCTCGGCAGAAAGAACTGTCGATCGCAGATTTTCCGATCGGTATCGGCGACGATATGGCCCAGATCCGATTGGGCGCCGAATCGGTTTTTGTCACCACCGATATGCTGCTCGACGGCGTCCACTTCGACTTGAGAAAGGCGACTTTGGAACAGGCCGGATACAAGGCCATGGCGGTCAGCCTCAGCGATTGTGCCGCGATGGCGACGATTCCCGTCGCCGCGGTTGTGTCTGTCGGTTTGCCGGCGAGTTTTGGCCAGGAGCAATTGAAGCGGCTCCATGCAGGCATTATCAGCGCCGGCGACAAGTATGGTTGTGCTCTCGTAGGAGGCGATATCACAAGCTGGAATACCGAGAATCCATTTGCAGTATCTGTAACGATGCTCAGCAGAAAATCAGAAAATGAACCGGTGACAAGATCGGGAGCACTGGTCGGTGACATTATTTGCGTGACGGGGTCACTGGGCGGATCAGGCTGCGGCAGACACCTGGAATTTGAGCCGCGAGTCAGAGAGGCAATGAAGATCGCTCAGACGGTCAGGATCAACTCGATGATCGACATAAGTGACGGGCTCAGCTCCGATTTGAGTCGCATCTGCAAAGCGAGCGGTGTTGGCGCTGTAATAAGAGCCAAGCTGATTCCAATATCTCAGGCAGCTCAGAAAGGTGCCCAGCCGCTGGAATCGGCGCTGAATGACGGCGAGGATTTTGAACTGCTCTTTACTCTTTGCCAGCAGGATTACCGGAGACTTTCGGAGGCATGGGATGAGCCAACGGCCATTACCCGGATCGGCTGTGTCACCGACAGTGGGAAAATGCAGATAGAAACGTCCGACGGAAGGCTCGAGGATTTGAGGGCCGCCGGCTATGAACATTTGAACAATTATGGTGCTCCCGATTGAAGATTTCCGTTTTTGCGCGGGTAAGTAGGTTTACGATAACAGCTTATTATCTTACTCGCGGGAATTTACTACCCTGAAGGGTATGAACCAGGGGGATGTGGAGGTCAGGACTATGAGATGTGGATTTTGTATCACAGCGGCCATGCTTTTGGGTCTTGTTGCTGGTGCTGCCGGAGCCGAGACGCTGGACCGGGGATTGGTCGCCCTTGAACGCGAGGATGGCTCGGTCTTTCTCAGTTGGCGGCTGCTGAAAAGTGATCCCGAGGACAGTGTCTTCTGGCTCAGACACCCAGGCGCCGGATCCGGCGGCGACCCCGAGGTGATTTCAGACAGCACCAATTATGTAGATCAAGCCCCGCCCAGCGAGAATGTTGTCTACGCACTCTACAGACGTCGGGCGAGTGACGTGAGGGGCATGTTCCCGGCGATTGGCACGGTTGCCGTCAAGCTCTCCGGCAGGCCCAGACCCTACATCAGCATTCCGCTCAAGGGCGATCATGATTTCCAGAAGGTTGGCATTGGCGATCTGGATGGTGACGGTACCTACGAGTACATTATCAAGCAGCCGAATTTCAATACCGATCCTTATCAGCAGCCGGGCTACTGGAAGAAGAGTACGACTACTTACAAGCTCGAGGCGTACCGCCTGGATGGGACGATGATGTGGCGTTACGATATGGGCTGGTCGATAGAGGCCGGGATTTGGTATTCGCCGTGGATTGTTTATGACGTCGACGGCGACGGCAAAGCCGAGGTCTACTGCAAGGCAGGGGAGGGCGATCCGCGCGATGCGAAGGGCCTCGTCCAGACGGGGCCGGAGTATCTGGTCAAGCTCGACGGCGAGACTGGTAAGGTAGTAGCCAAAACAGATTGGCCGAGCCGCGACGGTTTTTCCAGATACAACTATTACTGCCGCAACTTCCTGACGGTGGCGTATCTCGACGGCAAAAAACCGTCGCTGATAATCCAGCGGGGCACCTACAATCTCATCAAGATGCAGGCGCTGGATAAGGATTTCAATCAGATATGGTACTGGGAATCGACACAGGAAAAGAAGAAATACAGCGGCCAGAGCGGACACGGGTTGACCACAGCGGACGTCGACGCCGACGGCAGGGACGAGCTTGTCATGGGAGCGGCGGTTATCGACGATGACGGCAGCGGCCTTTGGTCGCTCGAGATGGGACATCCTGACGTTATGTATGTCGCCGATATCGATCCGGGCAATCCGGGGCTCGAGATATTCTACGGGATCGAGCCGCGTCAGAAGACCGACGCAATCTGCGTAGTGGACGCTAGGACCGGTCGCAAACTCTGGGCCCACAACAAGCCGACGCGCCACGTTCACGGCCAGGGGATGGCGGCCGACGTGCTGGCTGATTCGCCGGGCATGGAGGTCTATGCCGGCGAGCGAGATTTGAAACAGCGCTGGCTCTACAGCGCTAAAGGCGAACTTATCGAATTTCACGAAACCGCAACGCTGAGCCCGCGTGCTCTCTGGTGGGACTCTGATCCGCAGAAGGAAGTTGTAGTCTCCGGCGCCGTTCGCGACTGGGGCGGCGAAGCGACACAGCGTCTCGAAGGCCGGGTGATTGCGGTCGTCGACTGCCTGGGCGATTACCGTGAAGAGGTGATTACCAGCTTAAAGGGCGAACTCCGCATTTATACTACTACTATAGTCGCCCAGGATCGGCGCGTTTGTCTGATGCACGACCACCAATACCGCATGGGCGTCGTCGCCCAGACAATGGGCTATTATTATCCGGCCCAACTTGGGAAATGATTAATGATTGTTGATAAATGATTATTGAGCCGTGAGTAGCACTATTGATATTAGCACAAATTCGCCGGGCGAAACGATAGAGTTCGGGCGAAACCTTGGTATGAAACTGAGAGGCGGTGAGGTGATAGCCTTGTGCGGTCCGTTGGGCAGCGGCAAGACGCATCTTATTAAAGGTATAGCCGCCGGAGCCGGTGCCGAAGACCAGACACATGTCAACAGCCCGACTTTCGTTATAGTCAATGAGTATACAGGACGGCTGGACATCTATCACATAGATGCTTATCGGCTGGAGGCTGTCTCGGAGTTCGAGGCGCTGGGCTTTGACGATTTCTGTTACCAGAAGTCTGTGGTTCTGATCGAGTGGGCCGATAAGATCGAATCGGCCCTGGAAGGTATCGTTTACATCAGAATAAGACTCGAACACGCAGGCCGGACTGCTAGGCAGATACACATCGACAATACTCCCGAATATATCGATTTTTGACCGGTGCGTCATTTGCGATCACAGGCCGAGTCTTAAGTTCCATACCGTACTATTTATCCATTTCACATTTCAGCAACTGTCTCGGCACCCGAGAAGTTTGGCACGAAAGCGTTTGTTTTCTATATTTTGTGTGAATGGTCAGACATCATAACAAGTAGTTGAAGTAGCAGTTACGGGCAAAATTTTGACGTTTTTTGACTATTTTGGAGGGTTTTGGGAACGTAGAAGAAAGGTAGTACGCTCAAGTCGTGGATCGATTGGGTCGATACCATGACTGTGGAGAAGGTCACCACGGAGGATATTGTCAATCGTGTCAAGCAATGAATGTACTTTTTCTCAAAAAGGGGCAAAAAATGAAAGCTAGAAGCGGATTTACATTGGTCGAAATTCTTATCGTCGTGGTCATCCTCGGCATCCTGGCAGCTATTGTGATTCCTCAGTTCACAGAGGCCAGCACCGAAGCCAAGACATCGAGTCTGTGCACCGATCTCCAGACGATGCGTTCGCAGATCGAGCTGTACAAGATTCAGCATAACGACGATTTGCCGGGTGCCGGCACGGCTACGTTCATTGAAGCCATGACAGGCCAGACGGATGTTGCCGGAGCAGTAGGCGCCGATTACGGTCCTTATGTTCAGCAGATTCCGACGAATCAGTTCAACGACCTCGACACGATTCGCGAGGATGGTGCTGTACCAGGTGCCGGGACACATGGTTGGCACTTCGACACTACGACCGGTGCCTGGCACGCGGACACTGCCGCTCATGCGGGGCTCTAAGAACTCAACGTAACTGAGTGCGCCGTGAGTATCTAGACGGCAAGTTCCGTCGCAGGTTCGTGAGAATCGCACGGAGTGGAAACAAAATAGGCTGGCCATGCTGAGGTAA
>LJTR01000217.1 GCA_001303465.1 Phycisphaerae bacterium SG8_4 | reverse complement strand
TGAAACCTGACAGACTTTGCAGTTCGTGCGGGCCGGCCCAGCTCAATATTTTGGAATAGCGCGTCAAAAGAGGCCTTGTGTTGCAGGGCGGCAGCGCGATTCGCTCACCGGACTTTCATGAGAAAGGTAGCAGCAAATCGTCTAATGCTGTATTTGATCTATTGACAAACTAAGCCGCCTTCGGATAGTCTGTATTGTTGGACTCTCGGGCAAGCGTGGAGTTTACGGACCAGATCACTGTGGCGTGTTGGGCTCTTATAATCTGCGTAAGTCAAAAGTAGTATCGCAAAAGAATCTGGAGATGAGAATATGACGAGCAGATGTTCTTTACTGAGTTGTCTTGCAGCCAGTTGTATTTTGCTTTTGCAGACCGGCTGCCAGCAGCAGGGCAAATTGTCAGAAGAACCCTCTTCTGCCCCGACAGAACTCACAGAACCCTTGAGAAAGTCGCCTGCGCCTGCTCCCAACAAACTCTCGCCGAGAATCACATTTGAGAAATTGGAACATGATTTCGGCGAAGTCTCACCTAACTCGATGAACACCGGTCAGATCAAGTTCACGAATACCGGACAGGCCCTATTGAAAATCACGGAAGTTGGCAGATGCTGTGGTGTCGTTGCCAAGCTGGACAAAGGCAAGACAGAATATGCGCCGGGCGAGAGCGGGGCAGTGAACATAGAGTGGAGATCGGGATCTCAACCGAGTGTTTTCAAACGCCAACTGGTTGTGCATAGTAATGACATGATAAGCCCCAAGACCTACTTGGCAATACAGGCCAAGATCGTGCGCAGAGTAACCTGGGAGCCGAACAGGCTGAGATTATTCCTTGATAAGGAGAATGCCGGTTGCCCTAAAGTCACAATCACCAGTATAGATGATCAGCCGTTTTCAATAACTGGTTTTAAATCAACTGGTGATTACGTGACTGCTGGTTATGATCCTTCAGTGAAATTGACAAAGCATGTTATTGAGCCAAAAGTCAATGCCGAGAAACTGCGGACTAATCTCAAAGGGCAGATCAACATCAATACGACTCATCCGGAAGGCAGCACTATCACAATTCTTTTTGACGTGGTGCCGGAATATAAAGTTACGCCACCGGTGATCATCGTCTTTAACGCCGAGCCGGGGAAAACAATGGCGAGAAAGATCGTGCTGGTCAACAACTACGGCAGGGATTTTGAGATTGAGTCCGTGTCCTCTAAGGATAATACAGTTGCCATCGAAGTTCTGAAAAAAACGAGAGTTAGCAACGGTTATCACCTTGAGGTCGGAGTGACGGTTCCGGCTGCCGCCGGCAAAGCAAAATTCACGGGCGAGTTCTCTATAAATCTTGCAGGCGGTGAGAAGCTGCCCGTTAAATGTCACGTATACTATCCGAGAACTGCGCCCAAATCTGAGACACGGTAGAGGTCATTTGATGACCTTGGCGGAAAGACTGAGAAAACCTTGGAGCATAACTTGGCGCGTCTTGGCGGATCATGGTATACTATGCAAGATAGCCGCAGATAGATGACTGTGGACTATGAAACAAGAACTGTGTTCTTGGCTGCGGAGGTGACTGGTGCCTGGTGGTGCCCCTGGTCTTCAAAGCCAGTGTGGGGCTGATAAGGTCCCGGGTGGGTTCGATTCCCATTCGCCTCCGCCATTTTTAACCGTAAAGTGTGGTGAATTCTTCACCGGTACTTTGTCGATATTAATAACCGAAGCAGTAGAGAGTCAGAACTAACGAGCACTGATTGGATGGATGTTGTTTTCATGGGGACAAATAATACAAAGATCATCATTTTCTGCGTGCTGATTCTGCTGGGGATGGTTCTGCTCGGTTACGGTGCGTTTGTGCATTCTGCGGATGTGCTGCCGCAGCAGCAAGACGGTTCTGCGATAGTGGCAAAATCGGAACCGGCCCTTATCAAGGAAGCGTCGGTAGGGGGCGTGACGCGGGATGAGTCGGGCAAGATCAAACAGACGTATACCGGCGCCGCTCCCAAAGAATGCGCCACGTGAGGCAGCTAATAAGGAGACCATGGCGGCCATGGTCAAGAAAACTAAGTTAGGCAATCTCGCCTCAAAACTCGTTCCCTGGCGGATTTGGGTTCAAGCATCTTTCCTACTGGTATGGCTGGATCCGGCCGGGCTGCGTCTGCACACCATGTGCGCTCCGGTCTTCCATTGCTATGCGTGCCCCCTGTCGACGTTTGCCTGCCCCATCGGGATCATCGCCCAGTTTAGCGCGCTGCATTTCTTGCCGCTGATAGCAGTGGGACTACTGGTGGTAGTGGGCGCCCTGTTCGGCTCGCTAGTATGTGGCTGGGCCTGTCCGTTCGGTTTGCTCCAGGACCTCGCGGCAAAGGTCCCGACCCCGCGGTTCGATCCGCCCAAAGTCGCCGGCCATCTGCGTTACGTCATGCTGATCGGGACGGTGTTGGCGATCCCCTATTTCTTCGGCGAGGGCCATCCGCTTTTTGTCTGTCGGATTTGTCCGGCGGGAGCACTCGAAGCGGCCGTACCCAACATTGTTGGACAGGCGATTGCCGGCAGCGAGGTAGTCTGGCCCAATGCAGTAAAGCTCACTATCCTCGCGTTGTTTTTGATTGCGATCTTCTTCATGAGACGGCCCTGGTGCCGGCTCTTATGTCCGCTCGGGGCGATCTTCTCGCTGTTCAACCGTATCTCGGCATTCTTCCTGCGGTTCGACGCAGGCGAATGCACGCAGTGTGAGCGCTGCCACAAATTGTGCAAGTTCGGTATAGAGCCGGAGAAATCGCCCAACGATTTGCGATGTGTCCGCTGTTTGGAATGCACGCGATGCAGTCCCGAAGCCCTTAGCCTAGGCAGCATTTTCGAAAGGACTCAGAGTAAGACCGAGAGGGCCCAGTGACCTGCAACTGTGGACATTGTCACTTGGTGAAGCTGCTGCTGACTCTGGGCCATGATTGGCTGCTTTGAGAATCACCATGATAGTTGATTTTGCCGTACCGATTCTGTATATTGGCTCGAAAGAGCCAAATTGCCGAAGGGAATAAGCGATGAAGGCGGCAAGAGAAGATCTGAAAGAGGCCGTGCTGTGGGAGTCGGCCGAAGAGACGAAAGTCCATTGCAGGTTGTGCAACTGGCGGTGCACGATAGTCGACGGCAAGTTGGGACGCTGCGCTGTACGCAAGAACATCGACGGGACACTCTACTCGCTGAACTACAATAAGGTGTGTTCGGCCAACCCAGATCCTATCGAGAAGAAGCCTTTGTTTCACTTCCAACCGGGCTCGCGCAGCTTCTCTATTGCCACTATGGGCTGCAACTTTCGTTGCGAGTTCTGTCAGAACTGGCAGGTAAGCCAGGCGGCGTTCGAGGCCGGCCGGATCAGCGGACAGCCAATATCGCCCGAGCAGATAGTCGAGGCCGCTGTACGCGACGGCTGTGCCAGCATTGCCTATACTTATACAGAGCCGACCGTCTTTATGGAGCTCTGCAATGATTGTGGGCGGCTGGCTAAGCAACGCGGCCTGTCAAATGTCTTCGTGAGTAACGGATTTATGACAATCGAGGCAATTGATTTTGCCGCCGACTGGCTCGACGGAATAAACGTCGACCTGAAGGCGTTCAGCGAGGACTATTACAAACGATTGTGCAAGGCCAGGTTACAGCCCGTGCTCGATACGATCAGCTACATTGCCAAGAAGACGGATATCTGGCTTGAGATTACAACGTTGCTGCTGCCGGATCAAAACGATTCTGATGATGAATTGAAAAGAACTGCCGCTTTCATCGTCGATAAGGCGGGAGTCGATGTCCCCTGGCACATAAGCAGGTTCTATCCGCAGTACAAATGCCCTGACATTGCTCCCACATCCCTTGACGCCCTGGAGAGGGCCATGGAGATTGGCAAGGCCGCCGGACTGCGTTACATCTACCTCGGCAACGCCCCGGGGGCAAGATCAGAGAGCACCTTTTGCTATGACTGTGGCAGAATGTTGATTCAGCGCGTTGGCTACAGGATAGTCGGCAACAATATAGAGAACTCGAAATGCCCCGACTGCGGGGCGGACATCGCAGGCTTCGAACTATAGAGGCCAACAACGAGGTGGCAAGAGAATCGTATGAGAATTATCGCCGATGCGAATATTCCATTTGTAGCCGAATGCTTTTCTTCGGTCGGTGAGGTCGCCGTTGTGGCGGGTCGTCAGATAACGCCGGATGTTGTTGCCGACGCGGACATTCTGCTGGTTCGAAGTATCACGCCGGTGGGCGCCGAGTTGCTGGCGGGCAGCCGGGTGCGTTTTGTGGCTACCGCCACCATCGGTGTTGATCACATCGATACGGACTTCCTGCATCGCAGCAAAATCGGTTTTGCATCAGCTCCCGGCTCCAACGCCAACTCCGCCGCCGAATATGTTATTGCCGGGCTGCTCGAAATCGCCCAGAAGCATGATTTCGATCTGGAAAGCAAGTCGATAGGTATCGTCGGCGCTGGCAACGTCGGCGGCCGGGTGGCGACAAAATGTGCAGCTCTGGGTATGGAGGTACGTCTGAATGACCCTCCTCTGCAAAGGCAAACGGCCGATCCAAAGTACCTGCTGCTCGAAGAACTGTTCGGATGTGATTTTATTACATGTCACACGCCTTTGACGTTCGAAGGGCAGGACAAGACGTACCATCTGGCTGACGAGACGTTCTTCAGATCGCTTAAGAAGGGATGCATATTTGTCAATGCCTCCCGGGGCTCAGTGGTGGACAACGAAGCCTTAAAAAGGGCGATACGAACGGAGAGACTAAGGGCTGTTGTCCTTGATGTCTGGGAGAACGAACCGTTCATCGATAGCGAACTGCTGCAGATGGTCGATGTCGGCACGCCGCACATCGCCGGCTATTCGCTGGACGGCAAGATCACAGGCATGATCATGATCTACAGCGCAGCGTGCAGGCATTTTTCACTCGAGCAGAAATTCGGCGTCGAGGATTTTCTGCCTGAGCCTGCAGTGCCTGAGCTGCGCATTAGTCAGAGTGCCCGAAGTGAGCAGCAAGCGATATCGCACGCCGTGCGGAGAGTATATGACATTGACTGCGACGATGCTGGACTGCGGCGCATTTTGAATATGCCGAAAAAAGAACAAGGCACGCATTTCGACGGCCTGCGAAAAAACTATCCCGTCCGCAGAGAATTTCAGAATACGAGCGTTGTCATTGAAGATATCGATAGTGGTTTGGCCTGTAAGCTGGTTGGGATCGGATTCGAGGTGAGAGCAGACAGTGAGAAGTAAAAAGGAAAAAGTGGAAAAGCATCCCACTGATCTTCTCGAGTGGCCTGTGGGAAGGCTGGATTTCTCGGCCGGCTGTCTTGTGATGGGGATATTAAATGTCACGCCGGATTCGTTTAGCGATGGCGGCGAATTTCTTGACGGTGACAGGGCTCTCAAGCACGGTCTTAAAATGGTCGAAGACGGCGCGGCGATAATCGACGTTGGCGGCGAATCCACCCGGCCCGGTTCGGTCTCCGTGTCAGCCGCCGAGCAGATCGGGCGCGTCCTTCCGGTCGTAGAGGCGCTCTCGGCGAAGACAGATGTGCCGATCAGTGTTGACACATGTGAGTTTGAGGTTGCCAAGGCGGCTCTCGATGCGGGGGCGGGAATGATAAACGATATCACGGCTCTGGGCGACGAGCGGATCGGCGAACTGGCGGCTGAGCGGCAGGTGCCGGTTGTCCTGATGCACATGAAGGGTACGCCGGAGACGATGCAGGTTGAGCCGAGATATGGCGACGTTGTCGCAGAGGTGCTGGAGTTTCTGCTGGAGCGAGCCAGACGAGCCGAACAGTTGGGTGTGCCCAGAGAGATGATCTTTATCGATCCCGGTATCGGTTTCGGCAAGACGTTGGAGCACAATCTGCTGCTTCTCAAAGACATCGGCAAGTTTGTTGCAAGCGGCTTTCGAGTGCTCGTCGGCGCGAGCCGCAAGAGCTTTATCGGCAGCATAACCGGCAGGCAAGACCCGCGCGAGCGAGTATACGGCACGGCTTCAACTGTCGCTTTGTGTGCCGCAGCTGGAGTCTCGATCGTCCGCGTTCACGATGTTGCTGAAATGCTCGACGTTACAAAAGTGGCAGCAGCAGTAGATCAAAGTGACCGCTCATGAGAAAATGCCACATTATCCTTGGACGGATGGAACAATGACGAGAACATTCAATTATTGTCCTTCTTGTGGGTCAAGGGGCATAGTCTTTGACAGGATAAAAGAGTTCACTTGCGCCGATTGTGAATTCACCTATTTTCAAAACGTCGCAACGGCGGCCGGTACAATCTTAGAGTGCGGCGGAAAGATAGTCTTGATCAAGAGAAAGCAGGAGCCGGGCAAGGGGCTTTTGGATCTGCCGGGTGGATTTCTGGATCCCCAGGAGACTGCGGAAGAGGCGGCAAAACGAGAGATAAGAGAAGAGGTGAAAATAGATGTTGACACGCTGCAATACCTGGGTTCCTACCCGAATACCTACGTGTTTAAGGGCGTAGGCTACCATAGTTGCGATCTACTGTTCTATTCCAGAATAGATGCCTTCCCGACGGAATTCGACAAGACTGAAGTTGCCGAATTGGTCTTGATGGATCCAGAGGAGATTCAGGACGATGAAGTTGCATTCGAGTCGATAAAGATGGGCCTGAGACTTTTCAGAAGCCTGCGGGCCTGCTAGTGCTCGCACAGCCAGGAGACTGAAACGACGGATTAACACCAATGAACACAGCCTGCCCTGAGCGGAGCCGAACGGGAAAAACCGCCAGATCGAAACCACTGATTCTACGGATTTTCGCGGATTGAGCATTTAGCACAAGATGTTGTTTCACGGTAGACTATAAGCCATGCTTTTCAAAGACACGCATAGAAGACAAGAAGTTGAGAGATTCTGGCACTGATGAAGGCGGTCTGGCGAAGTGAATTTGAAGGAGCTGCGTGTTCTGCGAAATCCGCGGTTCTATACTCCTTTTGGCTCCAGCCGAAGGCCAGGTCGCGTAATCTGTGAAATCTGTGGCTCTTTTAGATGGGATTTTGTGAAGAATTACTATCAGGTTTTGGACTTTTGTTCGTCATTATTGTGGAAGCCGGCATCGGGTGTCCTCATTGAACGGTGATTTGGAAAAGAAACTCGTCGCGTCCTGTCGAAACGGAAACGCCTCGGCATATGCGTCTCTGGCCAAGGAGTACTCCGGGCGTATTTTTGCGATTTGTTACGGGATCCTCGGCAACGCGGACGACGCGGAAGACATAGCCCAGCGGACGCTGCTCAGGGGTTTTGCCAACATAGGACAGATCCGGCGCAATGATAAATTCGGAGTGTGGATAAGCCGAATCGCGAAGAATCTGTGCGTGGATTTTGTTCGCAGACAAGAACGCAGGCAGGCTTTTCTCGCCGGAAAGATTGCGCCGAGCCAGAGCAGTACGAAGCAATATCCCCAGCTTGAAAGGGCCCTGGCCAAACTTCCGGAAGAAAGCCGGCTTGCTTTGATGCTGTATTATTTTGACGGGCGAAGTGCCGGAGCTCTCGCCGAAGCCTTCGAGATCAGTGAGAGTGCGGCACAAGCTCGGCTAAGCCGTGCGAGAAAGCAGTTGCGCAGGCTTCTGCAGGCCAAGGGAGATGTCTGATGGATGACATTTGCGAGAAGATACGGCAGCAAATCCCGGAACTGATAGGAACTGGCTTGTCGGCTGAGAAGGCCGTCGAATTAGAGCAGCACAGAAGCCAATGCCCGGCATGCAACAGGTATTTTGAGGCTCTTGAGGCCGAC
>LJTR01000216.1 GCA_001303465.1 Phycisphaerae bacterium SG8_4 | reverse complement strand
GAACGTTCAACCGATGCGCCGTACCGATAAAATTGGGCCAGACTTCCAGCTCCATCAACAGGCACACGGTTGGTCGAAGACGGCCAAACGCGCGGCGCACCACCCAGGAGAAATCGAAGGGGAAGTAGAAGACCTGATAGTCATCGCCAAAAAGAGCGCTCGCGCGGGCAAAGCCCGTATCTGTCGTCGTGCTGATGACGATTTCGAAATCGGCGAACCTGCTGTTGAGTTGCTCGATGATGCTCTTTGCAGCGTTGACCTCGCCGACACTGACGGCATGGAGCCAGATACACCTCCTGGCGGGATCTCTGCGCATGACTTTGCCGAATCGCTGCGCCCAGCCTCTGCGGTAGCGGTTGTGTCTTGCAGCCCGATATATAATCAGAGGGCTGTATGCCACCGCGGCGAACAAGTAAAGTAAATCCAGGACGAATCTCATTCCGGGCCGACCTACAAATAAGACCAAACGAAGATAGCAATTGAGATATGTTATTTGCCGTGCAGATCAAAGTCAAACAATTGCCCGACACCAACAGGGAAGGATTTGTGTGGCCGCGCGAAGACTCCCACAGCTGCGTGGCTGATTGATCGATCAGTTACGGGGCACTGGACTGGAGCCAATGCTCGGTGAAGACGGTCAGATCCTGAAAGTCTACTCTGCCGTCAGGGTTGCCCGCCGGCGCCAGATCTGCCTTCGGGTTCCAGCCGGCGGAAGCCGACGTCGTGAGCCAGGCGTCGGCAAGAATCGCAAAATCGAACAAGTCCACGACACCGTCACCACCTTCGGGTGCGATATCGCCAACGAGAGGCGTCCGGATGAACTCGTATGCCAGAGACGGAGGATCCTGCCCGAATAGACCGCCGCCCCGCAGAACGAGATTGAAATCCACCATAAGATTCATGCCGACTATTCCGTCGAGCGTGCCGCCCTCGGGCGAATCGACATCGAGCAACACAACAGGGACATTTGTGAATTCTAGCCAGTCACCTAGCGCCGGTATCTGGAGTGAGTCTATGTAGAAGCCAGGGTGAATGGTAATCTCACCGGTGACGTCCTGGATGTCGACCTCAAAATCCGGATCGGCCGGATCCAGGCCCAGACGAGAGCCGACGCCTGAGCCTATCACGGTGATTTGGGCACCCGTATCGACCATGAAACGCTGCTTGTCGACCGCGCCGTGGGTCCCATGCTGTAGGTCGACGCTGTTGACAAAGAACAGACTCTGGGCCAGATTGCCAACGATGGTGGAGGGGCTTCCAGGCTGGAAAACAAATTCCATAATAGCCTCAAGATCAATGATGTACTGCACATTCATGGCGCCTGCGGGAATCAAATTCAGAGGAATGTTGTTTTCGTAGAGAGGTATCCTCGGATCGAAATGGTCGTAGAATCGTATGTCGGGCCCCGTGTAGTCGTTGCCGTCCTGCGTCACGGTGATCGGACTGTCGTTGTTGATTACCGTCACGAAGTTGACGCTCAGAGGCGAGCCTATAGCGGTCGGCAGGTCCGGCCGGCCTGGATCGGGCTCGTTGCCGACAACAATCGAGACATTGCTCTGACCGACCATGCTCGATGTGTCCAGAATCATTCGGCTGGCGTCAATGGCTGCCAATCCATCAATGAACACAGCAAGAGGATGGCTTACCCGGGCAAAAACCGAGTTGGTTGCGCCGATCAGTTCGGTTTCGCTCGGGGTCAGCAGATCGGCTGCATAAATACCCGTGCGGTTGGCGGCCTCGTAGCCTATCAGGTGAACACTGGCGCCCGTATCGAACAGACCGATTGTAAAGTCGGTCTGCGGGCTGTTCGTCAGGGGCCTGCCGACAACGGACATGTGCGCTTCGGCGACCCAGTCGAAATCATCGCTGTGCTCGTCCGTCACGGCCACCGCTATCCAGGGCACAAATCCGGCTATGGGAGGCGAGTCTATGACGTTCACCATGACGGTCGGCAACGATAGCAGCCCCAGCGACGGCTCTCCGGAATCGGGCTCTTTGCGCAGGATTGTCTTGCGCACGGTCCTGGGCTGGCGGCTTGCTCGTTCGGGAACAAGCTGTGGCTCTTGTTGTTCGGGATGCCTGACGCCTGTTATCCGACCGCGGCCTGTTGCACGCCAGTCAACCTCCTGCCGCCGCCAACCGGGACGAGACGCCCGGGCAACGGAGGTCAAGGACACGACAACAATCAACAAGACAAACCAACCCCAATTCGAGTTGTGCGAGCTCATTCTTTTCATCTTTACCATCAACACATCTTATTATAACAAATTTGGGTGGAAATTTCCACAATCAAAATGTGTGGATGGATGAAAAGCCCCCCGCCCGTATCGGCTAATTGAAGGGGCTAGCCGAACAGCCTTCTTATATCTTCGTCCGTTACCCTCTCGTCCGGCCTGATGGGCTCGCCCCGTTGCCTCCTGAGGTGTTCGAAAAACTCCTTCACGTTGCCCGGAGCCGATTTAATCGCCAGTCCCAGCGAGTACCTCATCAGCGAGATATCCGCCCCTTCGCGGACTCCCTTGATCAGGCCGGTTTCGGTGTCCTCCTGACTCTCCATCTCCTTGTCGAATCTGTCCAGAACGCTCTGCAAGCCGCCATACTCCATATATTCCTCGGCAACCGGCCTGTTGCTTATCCGGGAATAAGGCAATTGCATCGCCCTGAGCAGAAAGGCCGCCTCGGGGGGAATGGCATCTGCGTGTTCGAAGCCCTCCTGGAACTGCAGCCCCCCGTATTGCGAGGGCAGTACGATTTGAGGCCGCTGGAGCATTACGACGCCCTTGGTTATGACCGCCCTGTCCTTGTATCGGCCGTGCTCGGCTATCAGCACATAGGGCACTTCCATATCTCCAAACGTAAAAAGCATCCGCTGGTATTCCCGGATTACCTCAGTGGCCTTCCAACACTCTTCGAACTTCTCTCTGTCAAATTCCGGCATCTTTTCTTTCTCACAAGAGCAAGCGGCACAAATCGGCCCTGCGGAGTGCCGAACTGCACAATCAAGCGTATGCTTTGCCCCCACTCCAGCCGGTATTGGAACAGAAAATCTGCATCCTGTCAACAAGACTAGGATTCACACAACCGCCGCATCGCCTCGCCCATGCCGTTTCCTATCAGGAAATAGGTCTCGGCGCTGGTATTCCAGTGGTACGCCTGGCCCGAGGGCGAGACTTCCTTGGGCCTGAAAAAATCCTTGGTCCCCACGAAAGCCACATTGTCCTTGAATTCGTCATACTTCGCCACCGCCGCCTGGGCGCGCATCAGCGACAGGGCCCGCGGGTGTCTCTCTTGATGACCACTCATCCCGGTCTCAGCGATGACAAAAGGCAGATCTTTCACTCCAAGATCCTTACGCACATCCCGAATGAAGTTGGCAAGGTTCTTTTCATACTCGTCGTTAAACGCCTGGTTGACGCGGTCGTTCCAGCCCTGGTGCCAGCCGAAGCCTGCAAGCTCATAGCCTCGACCATCATAATCGTCGAAATACTTCTCGATATCGGCCAGCACATCTCTGACGTGTTTCAGCATCTCAGTATAGTAGGGCCCGACCTGGCCGCCGGAACTGGGCGGGCGAAAATCCTTAGCCAGTGACTTGCCGCCCCAGGCGGTCTTGATGAGCAATACCTGCTCGTCGAAATAATCGCCCATGACGTTTCCGAACTGAAGCTCGGGACCTATGCGGTCGTTCCGCGCGCCGTAGCCGACGGTAAGGCCGCCCGTGCGCCCCAGGTACCAGATCCAAACATCGCCGCGCACGACCCACTGGCCCTTGTCATCGACCAGGTGCCCGTAGCGTTTGGCTGTGCTGGGATTCTTGACCAGGTATTCCAGAGTCCCCCGCCCTTGATTCGGTCGGGAATCGACCTTTACGATCCCATGGCCTTCCATATTGGATTGGCCCGCCAGGATAAATACCTTTATGGGGCTCTTGCTTGCCGCAGTTGCATTACCCGCATGCGCCAGGGTCAGCACGGCCAGCACCCCAAGAATTGTCTTGCCTGCCATTTGTTTGTCCTCAACTTCCACAAGCATGCCGCTCATTGGCCCTCAACGATCCAGATATTCCTGAACTGAATACTGTGACCATGATCTTGAAGCTGAATCGGCCCTCTGGTTCGATGCCTGCGTCTCGGGATTTGCAGCTTGTCGTGAATCTTGACTCCGTTAAAGACCACGGTGATTTCCGGCAGCTCTTTTACCTCGCCGCCGTCACCCAGCCGGGGCGCGCGAAATGTGATGTCATACGTCTGCCATGTCTCGGGCGGCAGGCACGCATTGACCTTGGCGCGAGCGAGGCCGTAAAGTCCTCCGCAATCGCCGGAGGTGTGCACAAGGCCGAACGAATCCAGCACCTGCACTTCGTATGCATCAATTACGTACACGCCGCTGTTGGCCCGGCCCTGGCCGCGCCCGTTGGGTTCGAGCGGAAGTTTGAATTCGACGTGAAGCTGCTTGATGTCGCTGAACTGACGTTTGGTTCTGTTGGCTCCCGTTCCCTTGGCGCTTTCCATGCTGCCGTTGTCACGGGCCTTCCACTCGGGATTCGTCCAGCCGCTCAAATCGGGCTTGACTCCTTCTTTGAACGGCAGCAGGATTACAGCCCCACTGGGAGGCTTGGCGCCTGCGCGAGGGGACTTGCTTTCAATCTTCTCCAGTTCAAAGCGTTGTCCGTATTGGCTTGTCGCTACGAGGCGACCTTCCCGAATTTCGCCCCGCCAGTCGTAGCCGCCCGCGCGCGAGGAAAGATGGACCTGCGAGCCAAATTCTCTTGCCATTATTTCGATATGCGCGCCTTCGAGCGTGGGGTCGTCGGAGATCGCGTGAATATTGATACGATAGTCACCCTGGCCCTCGTCGACGACCGTCGCGGTCGCGGGCAGAGTGACTTTTTGGTCGGGGTAGAACGTCCCTTTGTACTGGCCCATAAAAGGTCCGGCCCAGAGAGTGTTCGCCGTACAAATCAACACAACCAGACATTTCAAGCTCACAGAACGATTCATTAGTCAATTCTCCTTTCTTGTTCGCGCCGTTGCGCAGGTCAGTATTGAATTTCGAGTTCTTACAGCTACTTAGCCGAGCGGGCTATTTTCTCATAGACGGTCAGAGCCTTGCGATATTCATCGAGAGATTCTTCGCCCAGGATGCCTTCGTTGCGTTTGATCTGCGTCTGCATCCTCTCGACGAGAAAATCGATTTCTGCCTTGCGAGGCACTAATGGTCTGCCTTCGACCTCCACGTGAAACGGACCGGTGTGAGCAAAGCGACAGCGCCCGTCGGGCCGCTGCTCGAAGCAACGAACTGCAATCCACGAAGAAGCCGCGACATCAATGCTTTCGTCGATCTTGCAGGAATAAGCGCCCGATGACAGCTTCTTGTTGCGAACCTCGACTGTCTTGGCCAGACGCCCGTTAGCCAAAATCTCTACTGCTCCCAATGGGTGGATACTTTGAGCGGTGCCGCTAATCGAATAGGTCTTGATACCGCCGGTTTGGTGGAAGACGTGTCCCGGCCCAACATTGTCGACCTTCACGAACAGCATCGGGCCCGTCGTGACAAAGCTGCGTCCGGCATCCAGCCCCTGTATCCAGGAGTCGTAGTCGAAACCGCCCTCAAGTTTCACATAGACCCTTCCGAAGCCCAGAGGGACAGGATGAACGCCGGAGGCGGTGCCGGCGGTCGGTCGCAGGCGAAATCCGCAGTTAAGCAGCGTGTAGTAGTTCTGAAATCCATATTCGATCCAGCCCCGCTCGGTGAAGCCCTGCGCGTCGGTCTCGACGTTCATGAACTCAGGCGGTGGCTCGCCGAATCTCGTGAAGCC
This sequence comes from Phycisphaerae bacterium SG8_4, assembly GCA_001303465.1. Classification (GTDB taxonomy): domain Bacteria; phylum Planctomycetota; class Phycisphaerae; order Sedimentisphaerales; family Anaerobacaceae; genus SG8-4. The sequence goes on along the minus strand of LJTR01000216.1, from coordinate 1,954 downwards.
AAATTCCGTGCGCCACACGTGATTGTTACTCAGCTCGAACAGATCAACGCCCATGACCGGCACGAGCATCATGGACCATGGCCAGTTGTGCTTGTCCAGTTCCAGCAATCCCCCCTGCAGCTTGCTCTTGGCCGCGATAGAAGACACCGGCGGTGTCCCTTCCTGGAAAACGGACTTGTGATTGAGCACGAAGAACGCTCCCAGCGTATGCTGTCTGCCGTCGACGGTAAAGATCTCGTATTCGGTGTTCAGCGGATAGATGACGTGTGTATCGTCGATTGAGATCAGGCGAGGTTGAATCTTCTCACCGGTCGTTTTGTCGCCTGTGCCCGGTGGCTGAAAACCCTTGGTGACCCAGTAGAGCAAGGGAAACGAAACATTCAAGTGCTCGGCAAGCTGCACATTGGGCAATTCCGCCAGCGTCCGGTGCACGTGGGTGTCACCCGAGTACCACCCGAGCCGGGCCATGTCGATCCAGCGATTGAGCTTGACCTCCAGGCTGGCGGGCTCATTGCCAATCGTCACTTTCTTAGTAACCGGGAAGTACTCCTTGCCTCGTTCAACAGTGATCGTGTATTGCCCTGGCGGCAATTCGACATTAAACGGATGCGCAGAGAGTGTTGTATGCATCTCGATCGAACCGCGGTTGCCTCTCTGCTTCCGGTAGGCGATCGCCGAGCCATCGGGCGATGCGGATTTGGGGAAATGCCATTTGCTGTCTTCACCTTGGATGTATATTCTATGAGCAAGCGCTTTACCTGTCTCGGCGTCAAAGACCTGGCCCTTCAGGAGAGCGGCGCCGTCGGCTGCGCACGCAAAAGAAAGTATGATCAACAGGACAGACGGCAAAGCACGTCTCAACATTTTAGACCTCCTGATCGGGATTCGAGTTCACCTAAAGAAAACGACATCTACCCCGAACGTTAATCGAGGAGCACTGTAGTGTCAAGCGATTTCAAAAGACACATGCCCTGCGGCCGCGAGCCTCCGGCGTTCAAGAGTTCATGGAAATAATCCCACGTCCAGGCCTTCGATCCATCGGGACGTATCAGCCAGAAGCCTCGGACGGCATCGTTGCTGGTCACAGGCGTCGGTTGTCTGCGGTCCGTGAGTTCGTTGCAATACAGTTGCCAGTAGACTATGTAAGGGCATCCCCAATCGAGAGCGGTTCGAACCACGTCGGGTATCATCTCTTGTATTCGCTCGGCATCAAACTCGTTTTCGGGCATGCCAAACTCACCGACATATACGTTACGATTACCGAAACTCGGACTGTCCGGCATATTCACCGCTATGAAATCCAGCGCGTCACCGAAGAGATTCGGATCCCTCACATGCTCTGTCGTGGCATCCCACGCCGAGTAGGAAACGAGATCCAACCTGGTGTGAGGCAGAACCTTGTTCACCATATTGGGCTGCCCATCTCTGAGGGAACGAACGACAAGGTTCACCTCAGCGGCGTGATACACCGCGACACCATCGGAGCCGACTTCGGCCCGAGCCCTGTCGAGGCCCGCCTGCCGTGCGTTGAGCCAATCTATCATGCCCCGGATAGACTCCGGCGTCGGATCCACCTTTCTGTTGTAGCCCGGTCGGATCAGCCAGTCCCCTTCCCAGTGTTGCAGAACAAACGTCTTGCCCGTTTGCCTGTACGTCGTCAAGAGGTGTTTGGCAAGTTCATAGAACTGGTTCTGCTCATCGAGTTTCTGCTGTTGTGTTATGCCATTCCTGAAATAGGCGGGATCTCTGCCCTTGGAAAAGCACATCATAATGTACGTGGTAAAGGGCTTGTCAAAAAATGTCCTGAAGTAGGGCGACCGGGCAGTTTGAACCATGCTTTCGGCAGCAGGCCACTGCGAATTGAAGGAGTACGACTTGGACGGATTATGAAACCAAACCTTGATCACACGCGAGCCCAGGGCGAGGATTTGATCGGCCCCCTCGTTCAGGAAAT
>LJTR01000215.1 GCA_001303465.1 Phycisphaerae bacterium SG8_4 | reverse complement strand
TCGTGCAAATGCTCCTCGGCCAGCGTGACGTTCTTAAGCGCCACGGCGCTGTCGCCGCTGTGGAACTCGACAAATTTATCTATCCAAATCCAACGCATTTTCGACTCGGGGTCCCGCTTTGCAACTCGCTGCGCGGCGCGGTCCCGCCCATATTAAAGGAAGGGGCAGATTGACCGCAAGCCAGCCTGCCGCCGATATCTTTGGCGATATTGCCGGCTATTCTACGCGGCGTTGAGCTTGTTCTCAACGTAGTTGACTATTGCATTGACGGTGAACAGGTCGCCCAGCTTGTTAATGTCGGGGTCCTTCTCGAACTCAGTCAGGTCGGTATGCGGCATTTTGTCCCGCAGTTCCGCCAGGCCCTTTTCCGTCAATTTGCCGTTGTGAATGAATTCCGAGTTGTTCATCAAATCTTCAGCGGGAAACAGTTCCTCTCGGGGGATCTTTATTGCGAATACTTTCTCCAGCCGAAAAACGATGTCCAAAAAGTCAATGCTCTCGGCTCCCAAATCTCCCATCAAGGTCGCCTCAAGCGTGACCTCGTCGTCATCGACTCCGAGGGCATCGACCATTACTTCCTGAACCTTCTCAAATATTTCGTCCCGACTAATTGCCATACTTGTGCTACCTCCAGTGTTCTATTACGTATATCGCATTGCATCCAGCCCCGCCAGTGGCGTGGCATGCAGACGTCTACGCCAATAGCTTCCAGCGTTCCTTCAAATTCTCGATTACCCGGGCGTCGACCGTCGCCATTGCCGAATTATCGTCGGCCAGGTTGAAATGCCTCAATCCGAACCTTGCCTCGACGATTCGCTCTCCTTGCGAGACGCCGACGCCGACGAAGTTGCTGACGTTCTCTTCGATGGTCTTGGCGTCGACCGTATACTGTATCTGCGCCCCGGGCGCCAAAAAACTCTTATACTTCACATTTCTCGCCTGTTCAAGCAATATCATGCTGTGTGTGAAGTTTTCACTCTCGCGCACGAGCCACGACGCCGACTCGATCAATCCTTCCAGCAGCAACACGCCTGGCAGGACGGGAAACGTAGGGAAGTGGTCCGCAAGATATTCCTCGCTGAGAGAAACGTTCTTCACCGCCTTGATCTGCTTGCCCGCTTCCAGCGAGACGACTTTGTCAATCAGTATAAATCGCATACTCTTAGTTTATTGTTTGTTGTTCGAGGTTCATAAGTCCATTGCTCGAATCACCCCACACCACCACGAGAACCTTGATAAAATACACAACAAGCAATCGTTTTTCCAGTCTTTTTTGGCCTCGGCGCAAAAACGTCTTGATTTCGGCTTCGATTCGGGGTAGGATCAGGGACAACAGATAGAGGGCAATTCATTCAGCTTTGTGAAAGAAAAGCAGACAATGCGTCATTCAGGCAGGTCCTCCGGTTTCTCAGACAATTGCAGTCAGGGCCGCAAATTCTCTATTTCGGTGTTTACATTGCTTAGCGTCTGTCTATCAGCCGGGGCGGCCGAGGCGAGACGTTACGACATTGCGGCAGGAGTAGAAGAAGCGGTCCATTTTGCGGATTCCCAGCTAAAGGCATGTGTCGAGCTGCATTTGGGCCGCGCCGATCCGACGCACGCGGAGATGCTTGGGCTGACGCATCTCTACGCGGCCGGCAAGGATATCGGAGAACTCACAGGTCTCGAACATGCGAAGAATCTCACCTACCTGGATCTTGGCGCGCTGTTCTCCCAGGCTGCCGGCTCACCGCAGATGCAGACGAACCGAATCACAGATATTTCTGCTCTGTCGGAGCTTACAGCTCTGACGTGGTTGAACCTCAGCGACAACCAGGTGGCGGACATCTCCGCATTGTCCGGTCTGATCGAAATCGAGATCTTGACTCTTTACGGCAATCAGATCACAGACATCACGCCGCTGTCCGGGATGGTCCGTCTAAGGCATCTCGACCTCGGGCGCAATCAAATCACCGACGCATCGGCTCTATCCGGACTAAGTAGTCTAGCTTGGCTGGATCTCAGCAACAACCGGCTTGCGGACTTTGGCGTCCTGTCCGGGCTGATCGGTCTGGAAACGTTGTTGCTCGAGCGGACCGCCATGGCAGGCATTGATTGGCTATCCGGCCTGCGGAATCTCAAGTCTTTAGGTCTCGGCGGCAATCAGATAGAGGATATTTCCGGCCTGTCGGGGTTGCTCAGCCTCGAAACGGCGATTCTCTACGGAAACAGGATCACGGCAATCCCGGTTTTGTCGGAGCTGCCGAATTTAAGATCGCTGGCGCTGGGCGTCAACCAAATCGTTGACATATCCGGGCTCTCGGGATTATCCGGCCTGGAGGCGGTGGATCTGAAGCACAACCGGATCACGGCGATTCCGACCCTTTGGGGGTTGCCCAACCTCAAGATCCTTGACTTCGAGAACAATCTGATAACAGATGTTTCGTCTCTGTCGGAGCTGCCCGCTCTGGAAGCAGTGACTCTAAAGAACAACCGGATTGCAGTGCCGACCTTGAGTGGCCCGACGAGTCTCAGACTACTGGATCTGGAGGCAAATCAGATCACCGAGTTTCCCGATCTGTCGGCACTGACCAGCATCGAGATAGTGGATCTCGAATACAACCAGATAACGGCCATCCCTGCAATGTCGAATTTGCCCAATCTGACATCGCTGAGTCTGGGGCGCAATCAGATCTCCGACATATCGGGTCTCGCGGATCTTCAGGCGCTCGAATCACTTGATCTGCAGGGCAATGAGATTACCGACATTTACATTTTGAGATCGCTGCCAGCTCTCGGTCACCTGGATTTGCGTTACAACCTGCTCAGCGAGAGCGCCTACACCGATGACCTTCCAGCCATCGAAGCGAGCAATCCCGGGATGGATCTGAGCTTCGATCCCTCTCCGTGGGCTTTTGGCCCTCGGCCCTACAGCGGCGCGATCGACGTAGCGCAGGCGCCTCTGCTGCTCTGGACTTCCGGGGCCTACACGGCCGGCCACGATGTGTATTTCGGCGAAGATGGACAGGCAGTGGCTGATGCAAATGTTGAGTCTACCGGCGTCTATCGCGGCCGCCACGACCTGGCCCTGACTGCGTACGACCCTGGGTCTCTGGACCCGAACAAGACCTACTATTGGAGAGTGGACGAAGTCAATGAGGCCGAGTCCTGGCAGTTTATTGCGGGCACCGTTTGGAGATTCACCACCGCTGATTTTATCGTGGTAGACGACTTTGAGCTTTATGACGACAACGTCGCGGCCAATCGGGCGATCTTCCAGACGTGGCTCGACGGCTACGGCTTTGGTTCTCCATTCGGCGGCCCCTACTTCGAGGGCAACGGCAGCGGCTCTTCGGTAGGCTACTGGAAGCCCCCGTTCGCCGAACAGACAATCGTCCACGGCGGCCGGCAGGCGATGCCTCTCGACTATAATAATGTTGAGACCCCCTGGTACTCACAGGCCGACCGGACTTGGCCAACACCGCAGGATTGGACTATCAGCGGCGCCGATACCCTGCGGCTGTTCTTCAGAGGTGCCGCGACCAATGGTCTTGCTGATCTCTATGTGGTGGTAGAGGACAGTGCCGCCGAGGCAGCGATTGTAAGAAATACCGATACTGATGCTGTACAGGCGATAGAGTGGCGGCAATGGAGGATTCGGCTGGCCGATCTTGCCGCTGCCGGGGTGGATGTCACTGCGGTCCGGAAGATGTCGGTAGGCCTCGGCGATCCCGACAATCCGCAGCCCGGTGGTTTCGGCCGGATGTACCTGGACGACATTCATGTGATCAAATCCGAGCCATCCGCCTCGGCGGATATCTCGCCGACCGGCTCTGGTCCGCCCTGAGGCCGGCGGGGTTTTGAGTCAACTCACCGGGAGGTTTTCATTTGTGGCTCTCGGTTTCGCCGGTTATACTTTTCGCCTATGAACATACGCGGCGCCAAGATATCAGATGTTGGGGCAGTTCATGCCCTGATAAGTTCTTATGCCGAGCGGGACAGGATGTTATTTCGCTCGATGGCCGATATCTATGAGAATCTTCAGTGTTTCACTGTCGCTGAGCTCGACGGCAATGTCGTGGGCTGCTGTGCGTTGGAGATTATCTGGTCGGACCTGGCGGAGATAAAATCGCTGGCGGTCGATGAAACCCAGAAGGAGAAGGGGATCGGCAGGATGCTGGTGGCAGGGGCCGCCGAGCAAGCTGCGGCTCTCGGTGTGACGAGGGTCTTTGCACTTACTCTGGAGCCTGAATTCTTTGTAAAATCGGGGTTCGAGATCGTGGAAAAAGAGGCGCTGCCCATGAAGGTCTGGAGTGATTGTGCGAGATGCCCCAAGCAGCAAAACTGCGATGAGACAGCAGTCATAAGATTGACTATTGACGATTGAATATAGACTATTTGCAGGTGCGCGCCGAATAGTTACGTGTGAATCCCTCCAATATTCAATATTCAATAGTCAATAGTCAATAGTCAATAGTCAATAGTCAATTAATCACCCCACCTGCCGTCGCTGGAACAGGGCGATGGCAAATGCGAGAACCGCTGCGGTGTAGCACAGCGCGTAGGAAGCGGTTATCACGATGTATTTCAAAGGGACCTCGCTGCTTTCATAGATTGCGTCGCTTATCCAGAAGATCTGCAGGTTCGGCACGAGATAGCGGCCTGCTTTGGCCCAAAAATGTGTCTGCGCCAATCTGCCGAAAACAGAATCGCTTATCAGACCCAGCAGGAAGATCCCAGAACAGGCTGACAAAGTAACCACTATGTTAAATCTCGCCGAAAACGCCACTGCCAAGGCGACGATTATTATCGCAGCCAGCAACAACAGGACCGAACCGTATATATCCACGGCGTTGAAGCCGTTATCATGCGGATTGAACTGCCAGTTTCGATCGATAAAGGATAGGAATACTATTGTCAGTGTGGCAAACACCCCTGTCATGACCATTGCAGTCGACAGGAATCTCCAGCCGTAAGCATAGTTAAAAAAAGCACTTAGCAGCACCACAGAGACGAGGCAGACTGCCGCCGAGCCCATGACCGTCCAGTCGTGGGTATCGTTTACGGTTTCCAAGACGCCGTGCCGGATCGCCATCAGAAGGGCGATGGTGCAAATATAATGGGCCAAAACAACCGCCGCGGCTACGCCGAGGAACTTGGCCACGATGAATATAGGACGTTGTACGGGCTTGCTCAGAACCGTCATTATGGTCTTGTTCTCAAGCTCCTTGGCGACGGCCCCGGAGGCCGAAAAAATTGCGATGAACAAGCTGCTCAGAAACAGCGTAGACAAGCCTATCTCGCGTAAGAGCTTGTTATCGTCGCTCATTGTGTACATGGCCAAGGATGGACTTATAAGGATCAACAGTAGGGCGGCGGCAATTATAATGGAATATATTGGTTGCCTCAGTGTCTCTATGAAAGTGTTTTTGGCTATCGTAAGTAATTTGTTCATAAGTCACTACCGTCCGACTGCGCCGGCTCTTCGGCCCGAACGGCCGCATCTGTTTTCCGAAAGAGGACCGGTTTTTTTCACAATAGTCCCTATACTAAGATACCTTCACTTGCTATAGTACGCAACTCATAACTTAACAGATAGTCGATATGTGTGATCAAACGAATACGATGTTTGCGTTTTTTTTGTTCAGAACTTCAAGACCGGAATAGAAAATGACAGTATCGTCCAAGCGTCCCGTACATGCAGCCCTGGTGGCATTGATTTTGAGCGTCGTGTTCTTCGGCATCGCCTTCTTCTTGGGTAGATGGAGCGGCATTATTGCGATCTCCGCGATCAGTTGGCTCGGCCTTTCGGTGGCGATGATCTGGTTTGTTCTTTGTTTGCAGTTTTACCAGCGTGCGCTGGCCGAGCAGGAAAGACTGGACGTCAGTCAGTTAGGGGCCGACGAACAGCGTTCCACAATCTTTCAGGCCGGCAGCGAACGAGCCGAAATGTTTTCCGCTGCGCAGCGCCGGCTCGATATCTTCGAAAAATACTTTGTTCCCGCATTCAGTGCCTTGATCGGGATCTATCAGTTGCTGATAGGCTTGTACTTGCTCAACGCAGTCTGGAGCCGAGACGAAGTCGAGCTGGAGCGGTCGCTGCTCTGCGGTATTTACATGGCAGCTATAGCGTTTGGGAGCTTCCTGATTTCCCGTTATGCCACGGGTATGTCCGCTCAGGCCGAGTGGAAACCGCTCAGGGCCGGCGGCAGTTCTCTGCTCGGCGCAGCGGTTCTGTGCTTCGCGCTGGCGGTGGTTCTGGCTCTGGAACACCTGTTCGATCTGCTCACGCCGCTCCAAGTTGTCTCCCATTTGATCCCGGGATTGCTGATATTGCTCGGCATAGAGACGATCGCAAATCTCGTGCTGGACATATACCGCCCTAGGCTCAAAGGCCAATACAGCAGAAGCGCCTTCGACAGTCGGCTCTTGGGTGTCATAAATGAGCCTGGCGGGATATTGCGAAGCGCCGCCGACGCCATCGACTATCAGTTCGGGTTTGAAGTCTCTCAAACGTGGTTTTACAAACTGCTCGAGGAGTGGATTGTGCCTCTGCTGCTGTTCGGTGTCGTGACACTCTATCTGTTGAGCTGTGTCGTTGTGGTCGCACCCGACGAAGAGGCGATAGTAGAGCATTTCGGCAATCCTACGACAAAGGCGGGAGAGCCCAGAGCCATCGGCCCGGGATTGGCGCTGAAGTGGCCCTGGCCGATCGACAAGGCCTACAAGCACCGCACAAAGATGATTTCCGAAATCAGCGTCGGTTTTGTTCCGTCGGCCCCGGAAATTGATCCGGAAACCGGAGAGGTTAAACGCAAGCCCTTGTTGTGGGGCCAGGAACACTACGAGCAGGAGTACAGTCTGCTCGTTGCAAGTGAGCAGGCTTCAGGTCCGGCCGCAGGTGCGGTGCCTGTGAGTCTGGTAATTGCGGCAGTTCCGGTTCAATACAGGATAAAGGACCTGTATTCTTTTGTCTATAATCACGATGAGCCGGAAAAAGTGCTCGAATTTATTTGCTACCGTGAGCTGACCAGGTATGCGGCGAGCGCAAAGTTGGAGGTTGACGAGCCCGCGGATGCTGAGCAGAGCCTGCTCGGGGCAGGCAGGGCCGAGGCCAGGAAGGTTCTGACCGAGAGGATCCAACAGGGTGCCGATGATGAGGGGCTCGGTGTCCAGATTGTCTACCTCGGCCTGCAGGGCATTCACCCGCCGACGGAGGTTGCCGCCGATTACCAGAAGGTCATCGGGGCTGTCCAGCAGAAGCAGGCGCTTATTCTCAATGCCCAGACCGAACGGACCAACAGTCTGAGCGCTCTTGTCGGTTCGATCGAAGAGGCAAACAGACTCTCTGATCTGGCGCTCAGATACCGACAAGCGGAAGCGTCGAGTGAGGAGAAAGAGAGACTGGGCCGCGAGCTGGACAATGCATTTGCGGAGGCTAAGGGGCAGATCTACGATACGCTAAGAGAAGCGCAAAGCTATGCGTTTGAAAACGCCACACTCGCCGAGGCGAACGGTCGACGGTTCGCCGGCCAGATCGAAGCTTACCGGGCTGCGCCTGAGATCTACCTGCATGAACAGAGATTGGCCAAGCTCGAAGCAGCGCTGAGCAAGATACGCAAATATGTGGTTGTGGTCGACGAGGACGACACGCTAGTCACAATAATCAACGTTGAGAAAACGCTGGCGCCCAACATGTATGAGCTGGGCGGCCTTGAGGAGAACATCAACCCATGAAAAACATAGCCATCGCAATCTTTGTAGCCTTTATCGTTATCACTTTGAGTCTCTACC
>LJTR01000214.1 GCA_001303465.1 Phycisphaerae bacterium SG8_4 | reverse complement strand
AAAGCCCCTAGTGGATGAGGGGCTGGACACAACACGTCGATATCTGCGCCCAGAACATCCAGCAACGCTTCGATTCGTGAACGCGATGGGCGTAATCTGTCGAGAGCTGGGAAATTACGACGAAGCGGAGCGGTCATTCCATGAGGCATTAGATGGCAGAGAGGCCGAACTAGGCGCGGCCCATCCCGAGACGCTGGAAACCAAGAACGATCTGGGCGTGCTGTACAAAATGCAAGGCAAGTACGAGGACGCACAGCCACTGCTACACGAGGCAGTCGATGGCAGAACTGAAAAACTGGGTCAGCAACACGCGCATACGTTGGCCTCCATCGAGAGCCTGATCGAGCTTTATGAAGCCTGGGGCAAACCGGAAGAGGCCGAGAAATGGCGAGCGAAGCTCAGCTCCCCGGAGGCTGCGGAGTGATATCCGAGGCGCCGGGGCGTTGTTGGGAGTGCATGAATGAAGAAAGAAGTAGAACTGAATAGGGCGAAATGGCTCGTTGAGCCGGGCTGTGTTGTCCTGGTGACATCAGGCACGATGGACAATCCCAACGTGATGACTTTCAGTTGGCAGACGCCGGTCAACAGCGCCGATCCGTGTCTGATCATACTGTCAATTAGCCACGTAAGGTATTCATACGAGCTGATAAAACAGAATCACGAGTTGGTCATCAACGTTCCGGGCGAAGACCTGCTCGGCCAAACCCACTTCGCCGGTTGCGTTACAGGCAAAGGTATCGACAAGTTCAAAGAGGCGGATCTTACGCCCATCGCAGCGGAGGTGGTCGAGCCCCCATTGATCGAAGAATGTGCCGCTCATCTGGAATGCAGGGTCGTTGAAACCTTCAAGATGCAATCGCACGATCTGCTGGTCTGCGAGGTCGTGCGGGCAGTGGCCGAGGCAGACTTCTTCGACGGCAAGTGGATTCCTGAGAAATTCCGGACGCTACACTACCTGGGCGGGAACAAATACGGCCTGATGACACAGATGGTCGAGGCTCGGCAAACGAAGTGAACCTGGCATTCTGACGCTTACGGTCTGGACATCCGGGGGCAGATCGGCTATAATCGTGGCTCAACTTGAGAAACTTAATGAAGAGAGGTGCACTATGCCAGAGAACCTGAACCGTCGCAACTTCCTGAAGAAATCCGTCATCGCGTCTCCGGCTGCCGCTTTGGCATTGAGTCTTGAAGAAAAAGCCCTGTTGGCCGCCAGCGCACGCAAACCGGCCGCCGTGGCACCGGGAGGTTCGGCCAAGGGTATGCCGATGGGCAAGATCGGCAACCTCACGATCAGCCGAATATTCTGCGGCGGTAATCTGATAAGCGGATTCGCCCACGCCAGAGACCTGATCTACGTCTCTTCCCTGCTCAAGAGCTACTTTACCGACGAAAAGGTGATGGAGACCTTCGAGATATGCGAAGAAACCGGCATCAACACCGCGATACTTCGGCTCGATGAGCACTGCATAAGAATCATCAACAAGTACTGGAACAACCGGGGCGGCAAGCTCCAGTGGATCGCACAGGTAAAAATGACCACGACCGACCCGACGGGCGAGGCGAAGAAGGCTATCGACAACGGTGCCGCCGGCGTCTACGTGCACGGCGGTGTCGCGGACAGATATGTTGCAGAAGGCCGAGCGGACCTTCTCGGAAAGGCCGTCGACTTTATCAAACGCAACGGTGTCATAGCAGGCATGGGCGGCCACACGGTGGAGGTGCCGATGGCATGTGAGAAAGAGGGCCTGGACGTCGACTTCTACATGAAGACGCTCCACAGCCACGAGTACTGGTCTGCGGAAAGACAGCCCGAGAATGATAACATCTGGTCCAAGACCCCGGCCAGGACCATCGAGTTCATGAAGAAAGTGGACAAACCCTGGATAGCGTACAAGGTTATGGCCGCCGGGGCTATCCACCCACGAAAGGCCTTCAAGTACGCCTACGAAAACGGTGCCGATTTCATTTGTGCCGGGATGTTCGATTTTCAGGTCAGAGAGGATGTGATTCTAGCCAAAGATGCCTTGTCAGGCAAGATAGACAGGCAGCGTCCTTGGAGAAGCTGAGAGAGAGACCACGCCCGATAGAGTTTTGAATCTGGGTTCCAGAATTCATTCAGTGGTACCTACCATCCCATCTCTGTGGTTTTCGAGCAGTTTTACCTCTATCATAGGATTGTCTTTCACCTTGTCCGGAGAGTTCCTCAGATAGACCATGAAATATCTCTCGCTTCGTCCGTGTGGTCGGTCGTCAAGCGATCTGAGATTGGAGGTTTCAATCGGCAATCGGCAATCGGCAATCGGCAGTTTCCCAGTTCCGGCGTCGGTTTCCAGCAAGACTTGAGCGGTATCACCTACAAACTGCTCGCGGTATCTCAGGCCCAGTTCCATGTCCAAGGCGCGCAAGATCTCCGAGCGTTCTCTTATAACCTTTTTATCTACAGCACCTTCCATCTCGGCGGCTGCAGTGCCCTTGCGCGGCGAAAAGCTGAAGATGTGCATTTTGGCAAAGCCGACGTCCCTGGCAAGATTCATGGTCTGATCGAAGTCGGCTTGGCTCTCACCCGGGAAACCGACGATTATATCGGTCGTTATGGCTGGGCGGTCCAGGCGGGACTTCAGCAGATCGATTGTCTCTTTGAACTGGGCGACTCTGTATTGGCGAGACATCTTTCTCAGGATCTTGTCCGAGCCCGATTGCAGGGGCAAGTGTAGATGCGGCATGATGTTGGGATGCTTGCACAGGGTATCGAGTAATCCTGGCGTCACGTCGGCGGGTTCCAGCGAACTGAGTCGTATTCTGCCCATTCCGGGCAGATTCGCCATTTTGTCGAGCAGGTCAGCGAGGTTGTCGTTGCGCCGGCCGGGCCAGTTTTGCCTTCTGACGGTGTCTTGACCGTACGCTCCGAGGAAAATACCGCTGACAACGATTTCTCTATGTCCAGCTTTTACAAGGGCTTGTGCCTCGGCGAGGACGCGAGCTGCCGGCGTGCTGTGAACAAAAGGTCTGGCCTTAGGTACAATACAATAGGTGCAGTACCCGTCGCATCCGTCCTGGACCTTGATAAAGGCCCTGGTTTGGCCCTGGAACGACGAGAGGCCAGGCAAGCGAATTGGGATTTGCGATTTGCGATTTGCGATTGAAAAATCGGCGTTCGGCAATCGCCAATCGCCAATTTCCTTCTTGCTTTTGCGATCGATTTTTGATTTAATTGTATTAACCGAGCATGATTGGGCGCTTTGGGAAACCGCCGGGGCAGCTAATCGGTCGGTTGCGTGAGCTAGGGTGGCGCCAAGATCAGCTCGATCTCTGATCAGATGAATATTGTTGGCCGTGAAATCAAGCTCGCCGATTTGCACAATCGGAAGGCATCCGCACACGACAACAGCGGCATCAGGATTAACCTTCCCTGCTCTTCGGATATATTGCCGGCTCTTGGCCGAAGCGGTGTGAGTTACACAGCAGGTGTTGATCACCAAAAGGTCCGATTTTCCGGGCGATTCGGCCTGCTGAAGGCCGAGCTTCTCGAGCAGCTCTCGGATTTGCTGGCTCTCGTATTGATTGACTTTACAGCCAAGAGTATTTATTGAAAAAGTCTTCATAATACGGTATAATGTACGAACGTTAGTATGCATTTACAAGGGTAATTGAGAACTTCCAAGCGAGGGGTGTCTTATGGCTGCGGAAGCCGGTTCTGTCTGGGCAATCGATATAGGTAACAGCTCTCTGAAGGCGTTGTATTTGAGCACGGAGCGCGGCGTCGTCGAAGTGGTAGGTTTCGACAAGATCCGTCACGAAAAGATCCTGGGCGGGTCCGATGTGACCGCGGCCGAGAGAGAAGAGCTTATCGCTTTGACGTTGCGCAAGTTTGTCAACAAGTACGATCTGAGCATGGATGAGATAGCGGTTTCGGTGCCGAGTCAGAATAGTTTTGCCCGATTCGTGAACCTGCCGCCCGTCGAGGCCAAACGCATCCCCGAGATGGTCAAGTTCGAAGCGGCCCAGCAGATTCCTTTCGACATCAATGACATCCAGTGGGACTGGCAGCAAATGAGCGATGACGAGGCTTCCGAGATCAAGGTGGGTATCTTCGCGATCAAGAACGAAGTGGTCGACTCGGCGCTCGAGCATTTTAACCGGGAAGACGTGCAGGCCAGCTATGTGCAGATGGCGCCGATGGCTCTGTACAACTACTTGCTGCACGACCGTCCCGACCTTGTCACCTCCGACACTCAGGCAACCGTCGTTCTCAACGTCGGAGCCGAGATCACCGATCTGGTTGTCTGCACAAAATCGGCTGTATGGCAGCGATGCATTACGATCGGCGGAAATGCCTTTACCCAGGCGATTGCCGATACGTTCAGGCTCAATTTCGAGAAGGCTGAGAAACTCAAACGCACGGCTCCGGTGAGCAAATACGCCCGTCAGATTTTCCAGGCTATGAGACCGGTCTTTACGGACCTTGCCTCGGAAGTCCAGCGCTCGCTGGGTTTTTACAACAGCTCCAACCCCAACACCAAGATAGTCAAGATCGTTGCCCTGGGCGGCGGGACACGGCTGCGCGGTCTGCTCAAGTACCTGCAGCAGACGCTGCAGTTGCCGGTGGAGAGGCCGGACTCGTTCAAGAGAGTCGGCGTGGGTCCCGGGGTCTCGCCGGCGAAATTCCACGAGAACGTTTGTGATTTCGGGGTCGTTTACGGCCTCGCCCTGCAAGGGCTGGGCCTGGCCAGGATTGAGAGCAACCTGCTGCCGCGGAACATCGCAAGATCGATGGCCTGGGCCGGCAAGGGCCGGTATTTTATCACTGCAGCATGCATGCTGCTTGCGGTCTCGCTGCTGGCCCTGGGAAGAACCGGCCTGGACAGAATGAATCACAACAAGAACAGCTCGATCAGGCTCAAGACCACCAGGATAATCCAGAAGGTCGAGCAGGCCAATGGCAAGCTCGATGATGTACAGCGCAAGAGCGCCGAGTTTGATGCTTTGATAGAAAAGGAGTTCGAACCTTTTAAGTACCGCGAAGTTGTTCCGTTGCTGTACGAGACGATACTTTCAAATCTGCCGAACGAAACACACCATCCGGAGCAGGCCAAGCTCTACGACGCTTTCGCCAAGGGTGACGTGCAAAGGGTAATGGAGATTCCGCGCAACAAACGAAAGCAGATCTTCGTGACGGGTATGACTGCCTACTTTACTTACGACCTGGCCGCCGGGCAATTTGGCCAGGCGGACACGTGGAGAAAGAGCAGGGGCATGCCGGGCGGGGATATGGAAGGCATGGAAGATGAGTATATGTATGAGATGATGATGGAAGAAGAATATGGGATGGAAATGGGGGAATTCGGTTTTCCGGGAGCGTTCGGCACCCAGACTGCGGCCGAGAAGGAGTCAGGATTTGTCGTGACTTTGGTCTGCTACAGCCCCTACGGTGACAACGTGGCTGAGCTGGGCACACTCATAGACCCCCACGGAGTCGAGGACCAGCCTGAGAAATGGGGATTTGTTACGCGGCTGGCGCACCTCGATGATTACGTTGAAGACGGTAACAGTCCCTTCGAGCTGTACGAGAAGGGCGTTCCCGAGCAGTTCGGCCTGGAGATAAAGAAAGTGGTAGTGGAAGAGGAGATGCCGGGAGGCATAGGCGTACAGGAGGTCAGGTACAACACGGCCGACGGCCTGCCCAAGCCTGGCGACCCGGGCCATTGGGTTCTGGTGGATCCTTTGACAAAGGAGATCATGAACGAAGTCAGCGTGCTGGACGAGAAGGGAGAACCCCTGACCTATGGCGGCAAGGAGGTTAAGAAAGTAAATGATCACTGGTTCGTATTGAATGTCAAATTCATCTGGAGAGACGCCCCGGAGGCTCCCGAACAGCCTGGGATGGGTATGCCGGGCATGATGGGCAGGATGGCCGGCGCTGGCATGCGTTGAGCGAGGTTGAGCCCGAGCAGGTGGTCTCGCCAGGTTGAAGAGGATGTGGGCGAAGACAAACGATACAAGAATAGGGAATTGTGAGCCAAAATGGATATAAACTTCAAAGACATCTTACAGAAGCTGAGCGTTTTCAAGAATAATACGGCGCTGCTGGTCCCTGTCATCGTAGCGCTGGTCGGCCTGCTCCTTCTAATCCCTGCGCAGTTGCTCAGCGGCAAAGTGAAAGAGCAGGTGCAGAAGGATAGCATTACTGCTCTCGGTGCCAAAGTCAAGCGGTTTACCGACGATCAGACCCCTTCCATTGAGCCGGAAAGCCTGGATGCACAGATCAAGGCTCACGGCAACGACGCAAACGAGATATCGGATCTGGCCCGGCAGAGCACCATGCGGGATCTGCTGAGCTATGACATATTTCCTGAGATCGACGTCAACAACTTCTCCGGATTGATTTTTGTTGAATTTGGCCAGAAGTTCCGAGCGGGGATCGAAGGGCTGCTCGAATCTGTCAACGCCCGCGATTGCCCCACGCAGCTAGAGATAGACAAGGGGTTGGAGGAAGCTTCATCGGCAACTGCGAACAGGAGGAGGGGAGTGTTTGGTGGAGGCGACCCTTATTCGATGGGCGCCCCAGGTGCCCCAGGCGCCGCAAGCCCCATGCCCCGTCGTGTTGGGACCTTACCTGGGATGCGCGGGCCCAGGAATGAGATCGATCTCAAGATAGTTGACCAGATGTGCCAGAAAAGAGCGGGATCGGCTCTAGTTTACGTCAACCCGTCCGATATTGCCGGCTACGATCACTGGCAAGACTACAAGTATGACGTCAACATGGTGCCCGCCCTCAAGGATGCCTGGTACCACCAGTTGGCCTACTGGGTCACCGAGGACATTTTCACCTCCATCGCTGCCGCGAATGCCGGGCATGACAGCCTTTTGGATGCGCCTGTCAAGCGGCTTCAGAGCTTGAGTTTCACGATGGGGCTCAAGAGGCCGGGAAGTCGCCGCAAGAGCAAGGCGGTGATCAGAGCGCTCGGGGGCAGAAGGAGCAGTAAGCAGCAGGACGAGGAATCCGACAGACCGGCCTACGTGATCGAAGACAGAGACGGTTTGACTGAATCCTTGACTGGAAGGTACTCCGAGGCCGACAGCGCAATCGATGTCATACATTTCAGTCTCACCTCGGTGGTCGCCCAGAAGGATATTCTGCTGTTCATGCAGGAGCTTTGCAGCGCAAAGGAGCATCGGTTTAGCGGCTACCCGGATCGGTCTCAACCACCGCAGACCTTCAAGCACAATCAGATAACGGTCCTGGAAAGCAAGATCGGGGCGCTAAACCCCGACGACATGCTTCACTATTACTATCGCTATGGTGACGATCCGGTAGTGGTGCTGGATCTGATCTGTGAGTACATTTTCAATAGGGCGGGCTACGAGCCAATCAAGCCGCAAGTTGTCAAAGATACGCTCGCCGGCCTGGACGAGACGTAAGGGCGGTAAGATTGCCAGCAAGAAATATGGAACGGGATACGAGAGATGGATAAAATAATCAGGTTCTTCGAGGAACATGTTGAGAAGATGGTGCTGGTTGTCGTCGGGATTCTGTGCGCCTGGCTTTTGATCGCTCGTGTCATTTTCAGCCCGAACAGTGTTTCCTGGGACGGCCGGAACCTCAGCCCCAGTGCTGTCGATGCCTATGTGTACGAGAAAGCCAGGATACTGGAACAGAATCCGGGCGGGCAGGCCACGGCGATGGAGCAGTATGAGCCGAGAGTCGACGAATACCGTGAGCTCCTGGAGGTGGCTTTTGATATCGATGTCAAGGCTGTACCGATGGTGCCTCAA
>LJTR01000213.1 GCA_001303465.1 Phycisphaerae bacterium SG8_4 | reverse complement strand
GGGTTGGCAAAGCGATCCGATTCCATCATCATCCACAACTCGATCTTGTTCGAGGGAAGGCTGACGATGTACTGTGTTGCATCCTGGCTGGTGTAGGCGTTGAAGCCGGCGCTGCCCTCGCGCGAAAACACCTCTTCGTACTCGTCATGGACCAGATACTCCTGCGCTTGCTCCTGAGCCTCCTTCATTGCGTTGCGCAACTGCTCAAGCCTCGCCTTGTCTGCCCGCTCGCCCTTCCTTTGCTCGGCCTTCAGTGCCAAGAACGCCTCATCTATCTTCGCCATCGCCTCGGCTTCGGTCTTGTAGTCTCTCGTTCCTATAGTCTTTGTGCCCTTGAAGGCCATGTGCTCGAACAGATGGGCCATGCCGGTGATTCCCCTGACCTCGTCAACGGCTCCGACGTCGGCGTATGTGTGGAACGAAACGACCGGCGCTTCGTGGCGTTCGAGGACCAGGAACGTCAGCCCGTTATCCAGCGCAAACTCGGTCATCCGCTGCTCGAATTTTGCCAGATCCTGAGCCCGGGCCGACTTCGACGCCATCGACGCGAAGGCCAGGTGCAGAATCGCCGCGCCGATGACAAGGACCCTGAGTTTTTGCATTGTGTGCTTCATATCGCGTACTCCTCTACTACTCCAAAGTTTCGCCCTTTTTGTTCGAAACGAAAACAAAAACAATACACCCTTAGTGCCGACACTCTCAATAGCACATATGAAGCCTTGCAGTCAATCCTTTTTTCAAGCGGCGAGTTTGGGAAGGCGGGTGATTGCCCTGTGCTAATTGTACATGAAGTACGCCGTTGCGGTGCAATCCTGATATGTACTGACTCGCACCCAATGGGCTGAAAAGCCGTCCGGGAATTCGTGGTGTGCATATCCGGTGCTGGATGGCACAAGAATCTCATCGTATTTCTTCCACGTTCCGTTGCCGAGAAAGTCAACCTCGATCTTGAAGCGCACGCTGTGATCCGACTCGTGGGCAAGATGGACGACCTTCTTGTCGAATCCGGTCATTAGAAACGGATCGGAGGCTGAACCTGCCTTCACCGGCGTCTGCCACCATGGCCCGCCCCAGCCACAGGGCTTACCCATGTTCCACAGATCGTCTATGTTGCCGAACCATAAACCCGACTGCGGCTGGCCCTGGTCGTGGTCGATCTGATCGCTGGACATAACGAACATGCCCCGCCAGTAGCAGAAATCGGGCGTTACGCGAAGGTGGCTGCAAATCGGACGGATGCCCCATATTTTACCCTCGTACGAGAGGGCTGGCAGTTCATAGAACATACCGTGGACATCCATCAGGAGCCGTTCGGTGACGGCGTGACGGATCCGCATCCACTCGGTGTTCCAGGCGTGGTCCCAACTGTGGCTGGCCTTGGGAAGCAGATAGCGCGACCACTTGCCCTTGGTGAATACCCTAAGGACGACTGAAGACTTTGTCCAGCCGGTGGCGTAGATCGCATGGCCGCCGTATGAGTCGCCCGAAGCGCTGCCGCCCACGCCGACAAAGGGATTGCGTTCGATGATCGTCCACTTCTTGCCGTCCCATTCGGCCAGGCGCCCCGCATCCCTCTGGCCGAGGTGTTCCTTCTCGTCATAGGTGTTGTTGGCCACGACGACCCGGCCCGCGCCGCTGTAGGCGCCCTTGAAGTGTTCTTTTGCAGGCCTTATCTCAAGTTCCTCGACCAGATTGAACAGCAGTTTGGACTCGAGCGTCTTGACGTCCAGTTCCCAGAACCGGCCTTCCATACCGAGGAAGTAGACCTTGTTCTTCGGATCGGTAAGGTGGGCGATCGTAGCAGTCAGGCGGCGTTTCTTCAATGACTCGATCGTGCGCACGTTCCCTTCGGCGTCAATCGCGTGTGGTCCGATGAAGGCCTGGCCGGAGGGCCAGTGAACCATCCGATTTGCGAACGTGCCCGTAACCGAGGCAGGGTGACGCCGCATTGTCATCTCCTCGCCGATCTCGTAGAGACCGAGCCCGTCGCCGCGGATGTGGGCGACATATCCGACTGCCCAAAGCTTCTCGGCCCAGGGAATAAGGGCTCCGATGCCGGCCTCGGAGTCACTGCCTGTACCTTTTGCCAGCACGGTCAGGCTTGGAAAGACGCCGTTGACCGAAATTGGGCGATGCTCACCGTTGGCTTTCTCGCCGTCGATCTCTGGCCGTGCAAAGGTGGCAGACGTTGCGCACAGTGCAACGCAGAAACAGAAGAACCAACGTCTCGGCAGAATCTGTGTCTTGTTATCTTCTTTTCGGATGCATGATGTGCCGTGATGTTCCATAGCGATGTCCTTGTTTGAAACCTTCTTGTGAGTCGATCTTCTGCCGGGGCGGACCACCTGCCCTCGGTCTGGCGGTAATCAGACGAGATCCAAAACTCAATGGCAAAAATATTGCGTCCGCTGGACTATGTCAATGATTATACCCTTAAGGGTAGTAAATTCCCGCGAGCAAAATCATAACATGTTATTGTAAGGGCAATGACCCGCGCAAAAACGGAAGTTTCCAATCAGGAGCACCATAGAAGGAGCCGGGCGCGCAGTGGCTGGGCTTGGGTAGGTTCTGGAATGATCTTGAACGACAAAACCGGTCGAGCCGGGCGTTAGTCGTCGTCAGCGCTTACCGATGCTTTGCGCCCGGCGCCCCGGCAACTCTCACAGGAACATGTGCCGACCTGCCTTAGATGTGACGTGCCGGCGAGTTTCCTGGTGTCGATCATCTTCGCTCCCTTAGTCTCCATCTTGCGAAGCGTCAACGTTGCCTCTTTCTTGCTGTGTGAGCCGACTGCGTCGACCACTACCGTGACATTTTTGCCTCGCTGCAACAAGCCCAGCGCCGTCATCTTAACGGAACCTTCGAGGGTCGTGCCGACCAGAATAAACTCGTTGGCGCGCACTTCACTGAGCAGTCTGTCGATCCGAGGCTCGTCGAATGGATCGATGCAGCGCTTGTGAAGAATGATCTGTTTATGCCGACGCAGCATGTCCCTCGGCAAATCCGTATTGCCGTCCGCGACGAACGTCACCCTGTCTTTGAAAAGCGTGTAATGTATCTTCTTCTGCCCCTCTGTGCCGCTGATGCAGTAGTCAATCGCACTCTCGCCGTTGTTATCAGGATGAACCTCGGCGGTCGAGATTATCGGGATATTCGAAGTTCTTGCCCAGGCCATAACCCTGCGGATGTGCGCAAGAACCCTGCGGTGGTTTCTTATACAGGCTTTACCCTCGGCCAATAGAAAGTCTTTCTGAGTGTCAATATCCACGAGGACATATTTTCGGCGTGACTTGACAAGTTGTAGAATCATTTTTCAAACGTCCTTTCTTGTCTGGGCCCCTGCTATTCTGTCCTATAATGAATACGCAATAGCCGACAAAAGAGTTCAGCGCACCTTATCGAACAACGACCGGCTACACTTTAACTGTGCCCGAAGGGTAAGACCTGTCCACTCTTGCCTTGAACATTGTCCCCGTGGCAAATACAATCGCTGCAATACTTATGATCGTAATAGCGTGTGTGTTTTTTGACCTGATTTTGCTGATGGCGCGAATACTGAAAGACTATCCCGGGGTTTCACTAAAGCCCGAGAATCTTGATGGAAGAATTGATTTTGTCCGGCTTTTCGGACGTGTCGGCCCCGTACACATCGAGATCGGCGCCGGCAAGGGCACCTTCGTGGTCCACCAGGCCAAGGTTCAGCCCGATGATAACTTTCTCGCCATAGAATGGGCCGGCAGATACTACCGCCACGCGGTCGACCGAATAGGCCGATGGGGCCTGACGAACGTGAGGGTTCTTAGGACCGATGCTGCGGTCTTCTTAGCCGATTCGGTGCCCGAAGCCTCGGTGGACTTTTTCCACATCTACTTTCCCGACCCCTGGCACAAGAGACGTCACAACAAGAGACGCTTGATCTGCCCGGCGAATCTTCAAAACATCATGCGCTGCTTAAAGACCGGCGGACAATTGCGAATCGCCACCGACCATGCGGACTATTTCGAGAGTATAAAGACTGCTCTGGCCGGCCGAAAAGGGGAACTGGAGGAAATAGATTTTATCCGACCCGCCGGCGCCCAAGAGGGCGAATATGTCGGCACAAACTTCGAACGAAAATACATCAAGGACCGAAGAGCTATCTACACCATCGCAGTAAGAAAGACGTGACAGTCTCTTGGACCCTAGCGGTTGTCTCTGCTGTGCCATCGGCGCAATAACGAACTACAAGGAGTGCAGATTAGGCATGATACCTGTCGCCACGTAGAGTCATCTTGCCAACTGGAAGTTTTCTTCGCCCACTAATTGTCGCATCTTTCGACAGAAGTCGAGGTCGGGGTTTACGTTGAGTTCCTTGTCGGCGGCTGTGTGGACCCAGCCTTTGTCGGTTCGCACCGCGACATAGACGGCGCTTTTGCCTCTGTGATGTTTGCAGATGCTCTTTATCTGGGCTATCCTCTCTTCGGTCACCTCCCTGGCGTCGAGGCCTATCTTTACCTTCGCTGCTAGTTTGTCCCGGACGTCCTCGAGCTTTATCAGCTCTGAAGCCAGGACGTTGGGTTTTTCCCTTCGGTAATCGAGTTTGCCCTTGGCGAAGACGATTGCGTCGGGCTCCAGGACGTCGGCGAATCCATTGAGCACGTCTGGGAACATCACCACTTCGACCTGTCCCTGCAAGTCCTGCAGCGTAAAGACAGCCATCTTTGAGCCTGCGTTTCGCCCGGTCTTGGTCAGGTTATACCTTACCTTGGTTATCATCCCGCCTATCACGACCTCCTTCTCGCCGCTGGCCTCTGCCAGTTGCGAGCTGTTCATGGTGGAATAGGCATTTATGCTCTCGGCATGATGGCTCAGCGGATTGCTCGTGACATAGAAGCCGAGCACTTCCTTTTCGTAGGCAAGCATCTTCGGCTCGGGCCACGGCGCAACGTTGGGCAGGCGTTTGTGGTCCTTCGAGTAGTCGTCGCCACCGGCCATCTGCCCGAAGAAATTCATCTGGCCGGCCTGCTTGTCGGACTGCAGGCTCGCGCCGTTTTCCATTGCGCTTTCAAGTCCGGCCATCATTTGGGCTCGCCCTCCCCCGAGCTTGTCGAAAGCGCCGGCTTTGATGAGTGCTTCGAGAACCTGTTTGTTGGCCGCCCTGAGGTCCACATTTTCGCAGAAGTGGAAAAGACTCTTGAATGTGCCGACCTCTTTACGGGCGGCGATGATCTGCTCGACTGCTTTTTCGCCTACGCCCTTGACGGCGGCAAGGCCGAAGCGTATTACGCCCTTGTTGGTTTCGCCCTCGTGCGGCTGCTCATAGAGCGGCGTAAAATCGACCCCGCTTTCGTTGATGTCGGGCGCCAGGACTTGGATGTTCATCTGTATGCACTCGGCGATATAATCGACGATCTTCTCGGTGTTGTCCATTTCGTAGGTCAGAAGGGCCGCCATGAACTCGACGGGCCAATGCGCTTTCATATAAGCGGTCTGGTATGCGATGAACGCATAGCGGGTCGAGTGACTCTTGTTGAAACCATAGCCGGCGAATCGTTCGATAAGTTCGAAAATCTCCTCGGCCTGCTTTTCCGTCAGACCCTTGCCGACGCAGCCTTCGATGAATCTCTCCCGCTCTTTGGCGATGATCTTCGCCTTCTTCTTACTTATCGCCTTAATGAGAGTGTAGGCCTCCCGCAGCGGGATGTCACCCAGGCGGTTGCAGATCCGCATCACCTGTTCCTGGTAGGTCATGATGCCGTAGGTTTCTTCGAGGACCTCGGTCATGATCGGGTGCGGCAGGCTCCATTTGGCCCCGTGCTTGCGGTCGATGTAATCCGGAATCAGAATCATCGGACCCGGGCGATAGAGCGCATTGGCCGCGATCAAATCTTCCACGCGGTCCGGCTTCATCTTCATCAGCAGATTCTGCATGCCGCCCGACTCGAATTGAAAGATTCCTTTTGTCATGCCGGCGGAGAAAAGCTCAAAAACCTTCTGGTCGGTATGATCGAGCTTCTCCAGATCGATATCTTCGCCGTGGATCTCCTTGACCAGCTGGCATGACCGTTCCAGGACGCTGAGAGTCTTGAGCCCCAAAAAGTCCATCTTCAGCAGGCCGACCTTCTCCACCGTCGGTCCTTCGAACTGTGTCACGATATCTTCTGAGCCCGCCGCCTTGTACAACGGTACGAAATTGGTCAACGGCTCATCGGCGATGACGACGCCGGCAGCGTGGACCGATGCGTGACGGGCGAGACCTTCGAGCCTTTGGCCGATATCGATGACCTTTCGTGTTTGCTCACTGCGGTCGTAAGCCTCTTTCAATTCGGGCTCGGTCTTGAGTGCTTTGTCCAGCGTCATATCCAGCGAGAACGGCACGAGCTTGGCCAATCTGTCCGCCTCGCCCAGCGGCACGCCGAGCACGCGGCAAATGTCACGGATAACCGCGCGGGCCTTCATTGTCCCGAAAGTGATTATCTGCGCGACGTGGCCGTATTTTTGCCGGACGTAGTCGATTAGTTGTGCCCGGTGAGCCTGG
Organism: Phycisphaerae bacterium SG8_4; assembly: GCA_001303465.1. Classification (GTDB taxonomy): domain Bacteria; phylum Planctomycetota; class Phycisphaerae; order Sedimentisphaerales; family Anaerobacaceae; genus SG8-4. The sequence goes on along the minus strand of LJTR01000213.1, from coordinate 1,260 downwards.
CAGATATCGATGTCGATATCGGGCATCTCATTGCGCTCAGGGTCCATGAAGCGCTCGAACAGAAGATCGTATCGTATCGGATCAACATCGCAGAGCCCCAGGCAGTATCCGACCAGCGTCCCCACGCCGCTGCCTCTGGCGCCGATGGGGATCTTGTTCTGATGCGCATACTTGCAGAAATCCCAGACGATGAGGAAGTAGCCGGCGAAGCCTTTCGATTCGATCACGTCCAGCTCCCTGTCGAGTCGGGCCTTTATCTGATCGGTGATCTGGCCGTATCGTTCCTTGGCCCCTTCGTAGCACAACTTGGTCAGATAGTCCTCGGGCGTTGAGCCGTCGGAAGGTTCGAAGCGCGGCGCATGCTGTGTTTTTAGATCAAGTTTGACATTGCATCGCTCGGCGATCGCGACCGTATTGTCACAGGCCTGCTCAATCCCGGCAAAAAGCTCGCGCATCTGGCGGTCGCTCTTTAGGTAGATGTCCGACGGATAAATCATCCTGTTGGGATCGTCGAACTGTTTGCCCGTGCTTATCGCGCAGAGACAGTTGTGTGCCTCGTGGTCGCTCTCGGCGAGAAAGTGCACGTCATTTGTCGCCACCAGGCCGAGTCCCATCTTGTTGGCAAGATCGACGAGCCCCTCGGTGGTTTCTGGGCCGTCACCTGTGTGCTCCTGTATCTCGATGAAGAACCTCTCGGGCCCGAAGATCTTGGCATAGCTTTCCGCCTTTGCGCGAGCCGACTGTTCATTACCCCGGGCAATCTCGACGGCGAGTTCGCCTTTCAAGCACGCCGACGTGCAGATAATGCCTTCGTTGCATTGAGCCAGAATCTCCTTGTCTATTCTCGGGCGATAATAGAAGCCGTCAAGATATCCGGCGCTGGTGAGCTTGAGCAGATTCTGGTAGCCGGTGTTGTTCTCGGCCAGCAGAATCAGATGATACGCCGCATCGGAGATGCCGGTCTTGGTCCTGTCGAACCGGCTGGCCGGCGCCACATATGCCTCGATGCCTAGTATCGGCTTGACATGTGCGGCCAGTCCCTTCGTATAGAACTCAACAGCGCCGAACATGTTGCCGTGATCGGTAACTGCAACAGCATCCATGCCGAGTCTTTTGCAGTGTTTGAACAGTTCGCCGAAGGCGATAGCACCATCGAGCAGTGAGTACTGACTGTGCAAGTGCAGATGCGTAAATCCTTTACCTGTCATAGATCAGGCCATCCTTACCTTATAGTACAAATGATGCGGAAATGATAGAGCC
>LJTR01000212.1 GCA_001303465.1 Phycisphaerae bacterium SG8_4 | reverse complement strand
TTGACCATCATCTTCCATTGGCCGTCCCGAAGGCCGAGGTGGGGCCATAAATAAGGCGGCCCGTGACCGCCACGCCACTCCCAGTGGATGGGCTGAGTTCGTTTGAATCCGAGGCCCTTGAGCGCTGCGACGACGCTCTGGCCGTCCAACTTGAGATCCGTTGGCGGCAACTGTCCCGCCAGTTCCAGAAACGTGGGATAGAGATCAACAGCAGTAAGGACTGAAGCTCGATCAACTCTGCCCCTCGGGATCACCCCTGGCCAGCGAGCAATGAAGGGAACGCGAACACCACCGGCAAAAAGTGAGCGTTTCTGCCCCTTGAGACCGGCTGTCTGCCCGACCGAGTAGTACGTACCCAGACCCGGGCCGGTTGAGTTGTCATCAGTAGCTTTGCGCTTGCCGGTCCATTCCGGTCCATTGTCGGACGAGAAGATCACCAATGTGTTTTCGTCGAGCCCAAGCTCCTTCAATGTGCTTAGGATCGCGCCGATGCCGGCGTCAGCTTCGGCTACGACAGCGGCATAGACCCGTTTCTGTTCGTCGAGATGCTGGAATTGCTCCAGGTATTCTTTCAGCGGATAGTGCGGCGTATGCGTCTCATGCAACCACACATTGATGAAAAAAGGCTGATCCTTATGACGACGAATAAAACCAATCGCTCGCGGGCACGTCTCGGCCGTCCTGATCTGCACGCCGGGAACGTTGAAAGCGCCATACTCATCAAATCCGTATTCCGTCGGCAGCGGCGCGTCCGGAATGTGACGATTCGTGAGATGCCACTTGCCGAAATGCCCTGTGACGTAGCCCGCCTTTTTGAGGAGCTTGGAAAGCAGCGGCACCTTCGGATCCAGCCAGTCGGGCATCCCCGCTTTCTGATGGTGTTCCACCGAGGCAAAATGCTGGCCAATGCAATGCCGTGCCGGGAACTGTCCCGTCATTACTGCCGTCCTGCTGGGCGAACAAACAGGATTGTTGACGGTGAACTGTTGAAAATCGATCCCTTCGGTGGCCATCCTGTCGAGGTGGGGTGTCTTGCAGAACGTGCTGCCGTGTATGCCAAGATCCCCGTAGCCCCAGTCATCGGCGAAGATGAAGATAATGTTGGGACTCTTGGCCACGGGCCGAGCTGCCCTTTTGCCTGTCTTAGCTGCTGTCTGCACTGCTGGTACACTTGCGGCGAACAGCCCGCTTGCCACGCAGGATTTCAAGAAATGACGCCGATTGCTTCGCAAGACGTCACTGTCGTAGACGGATATCGGTTTCATTTGTTATCCTCCAGTTTTTTGGATACTGGCAGTCTGCAGATAACACTATAACGGTTCGCCAATGTCCTCGCCAGTGTGGCAGATCCAAAACTGAAATTCTTGATTCTTTCAGGCCACTGTGGTAGGATTATTGGTGTTTCATGGAGGAAAATATGTCTCTTTGCCGTTTAAGTCGCAATGACAGGCGGAAATTTGGCCCCTTTTCTTCGAGGATAGACATCATGTAGCAGAACACATATTCTGTCGGAGGTATTAGATCCCACCAGGACAACAACAAATCGCATTCTTTTGAAGGAGGCAAGCTCATGTCTGGAAAAATGTTGAGAATTCTTGCATTGGCAATGTTGATGAGTCTGATCGGTGATGCCGGAGCCGCCGTCGTGCCTTGGAATGGTTCGGCCGACCCCTTCTGGAGTACGCCAGGTAACTGGGATGGCAGTACAGCCCCCACTTCTGCCGACACGGCCAGCATCGGGATGGTACCCGGCCCGGTTGTTGCCACCGAAGGCGCCGTGGCCGACATCATATGGATTGGAGCTGGTCGTGCGGCCGCTGACCTGACAGTGGACGGTGGTACGCTTACGACAACCAAATGGGTTATTGTAGGTATCAACACCGGTAGTAATGGAACGGTCAATATGAAGAGCGGTACCTTTACAATCAACAGTACCCTTCTGCTTGGAGACAGGGAAGAAGGCACAGGCCACGTGAATCTGGACGGCGGCGTCCTTACCGTCAACAATCTTGAAATGAGAAGGGGTGCTGATACCGTCGGCACGATAGACGTCCAGGCCGGCACACTGATCGTAAATGGCAATGCCGTCTCTACTATCCAAGGATATATTGATAATGGATGGATTACCGCTTATAACGGCAACGGCACGCTCGAGCTGGACTATAACGTCACAAATGAAGGCAAAACCACGCTGACAGCCGTACATAAATTGAATCCGTCTCCACCTGACGGCGGTGTCGCGTCATCGGGTGACACTCAGCTTAGCTGGACCTTGCCGGATCCACGTGTGCCGGGTCAGGCGGTGCTTGTCGACGTCTACTTTACCGATGACTACGATGCCCTTTGGACCTTCGTCGACCCACAGGCCATTCAGGTCACCGGCAAGCAGAACGTAAACTCAGTGGTCGTGCAAACTCAACCCAAGACGGCATACTACTGGGCCGTCGATACCTACATCGGCGATCCAAACGATCCGATTATAGGCCCAATCTTCAGCTTCGTCGCAGATAACAGGGCTCCCGAAGTGAACGCCGGCGCCGACGTTGTCAGTTGGCTCCAGGACGGTGTCAGGACCAGAAATCTAAACGGAAGCGTTACGGATGACGGTGCGATCCAGCTTTATACGGTACAGTGGACGCTCGTCAGTGAGCCCGATGATCCTGACAGCCCTGATGCAGTGATTGCGGATTCGACCGCCGAGAACGCAAGTGTTACTATGTCGGCCGTCGGCCGATACGTGCTGCAGTTAGATGCCTTTGACGGCGAATACACCGGTTCAGATACAGTCACGATTAGCGTATATGCCGATTCATGTGAAGCAACCAAGGCACTGCCGGACTATCAACCGGTGGTGGGCGATCTCAATGGCGACTGCAAGGTCGACGATCTGGATCTGGCCTTGCTGGAGGAAAACTGGCTCAAAGATATCTCGCTGACCGAGGAGGTCGAGCTCGATTGATTAAAGTGGATGTGGATGATTAAGGCAAAACTCAATATATGCCTTATATGCCTTGCAAGTATCGTTGTCGCAGGTGCTGAGCCAAACGGAATCGGGGCTGCCACCGTCTGGCAGAACAACCGTGATTATGCGTTTATGTGGTGGGCTTACGGCCTGCGCAATCCATCCAGGGTATTTCACATTCAGACAAATCACTATGGCCTGTCCTTTGATTTTGATGACTTTGAACTGAAGACGTTTGGGCCGATTCTGAATGCGGCTTGCGAAGAGGAAGTACTTCTTCAGGACAACGCCATCGTTGAGTCACTCGATCGAGCCGGGTTGCGGTGTGTTGTCGAACACGATGGATATCGCTATCAGGCCACGAAGGCGGGACCTGATTGGACCGATTGTATGCTGGTCGAGAGCGGTAAGTTCTTCCAACGCTGTTGGCTTGAGGGTGTTTCCTTCAGCGGCAGTGGGCGCGGTCGTACTCTGTCTGCACATTCTAGTCTGGAGATATCCGCATGGCCCGACAGAATTGCATTGGCTCTTTATGTAAGGCCGGATACGACCATTCGCAAAGGTGCATTGGAGATGAATCTCGACGTGGCGGGTGCATATGCATCCCTGTTGAGCGAGGGGCGAGTCTGCGGACTGGCCGATCCATCTGGCCGCGGCTTTGTCTTTCTGACGGATACGCCGGAAGCGACCATGGTCTGCGACGTTAATCAGACGAGCTGCACGGTGCGATTGGAAACTGGTGATACATGGATTGCCGGCATGGAGCGATCTGTGGGAATAGTCGTCTATCCTGTCTCCGGCGAAGATCCCGATTTATTGCAGCAGGTTATACGTCACGAATCGGCCCCGGTGGATATTACGGCCTGTCAGGTGAAACCACAGGTCGAAGATCTTCCGGTCTCCTATGACATGCGCCATGGATGGACAACTATTGGTTTGCGCAACGACCAGTGCGGCGATTACAAGGAAAGCGGCAACGATCGGATGGAGGAAGTAGTATTTTGCCTGGCCAATGCAGACGACCAGGCCCGGCAGGTACGACTCAATTTCGCCAAAGAGGGCCGGGTTTGTTCGGTCACCGGGCTGTCGGCCATACTGTGTGATGAGCAGCGAAATCCTCTGGGTATCCCCATTCAGCTCTCGAAGAATTGGCATAACCAGAAACCGAGTCATCGCTTTGCCGGTACCTGGTATCGTGGACTGACAATGCTCACGGTGCCTCCCCGTACAACGCTGAATATAGTCTATCGCAGCGTGAATGGCCATTGGGGAGGGGTCGCTGCGGCATCCCACGCCCAGTTATGTTTGATCGGCTGGGGCAGTCACCAGCTCTGGAATGAGGCGGCCCTCGGCGCCTGGGGCGAGAGTATCTGTTTCGAACCTGATCAAGGGCAGGTCGGCGGCGCCGTTCTGGATACGCGACCCCTTATGGTCGGGCAACCATGGCGATGGACAAATAATGTCGGCGGGGCTGATTTTTTGGTTTACTACGATGAGTCCAACCGCAAGCAGTGGAACAGCCGCATGCGAACGATGTATCGGCGTTATTGCCCGAATCTGACGGAAGTGACATACGCCGGACGCACGGCGGACAAGAAAATCGATCTGCAGTACACTGTAGGGATCTTTCGGACGGATGATATCGTCAGAGGCATCTATCGCTTTCGATACGATGTGCGTGAGAAGGTCGACTTCGAGCGTCTGGTGCTGTTTCAGTGTGGAGGCGACGATTACAGTTACACGGGTGAAAGGCTGTTCGCATGCGGCAACGAACAGGGGCTTGTCCGGGAATGGCAAACCCAGTGGGGCGGAGACACTTACCGAACACAACCGCTCGAACTCAAGGGACGTATTCCCTGGCTGTCTATGCACGAAGCTGTACCGCGCGATGAAGGGGCAACCTGGGCCAACCGCGGCCTGGTCATCCGGCACTGGGACGCCGTGCTGGCGGGAGAGCCGACACGACCATGGGTGGCCGAACGCGGGGCACGCGTACGCGGCACGGACACGTCCCTTTTGGACATCCTGCCGCCGCCGGATGTGAACCAGCTTCTTGCCGGCGACTATGTGGAAGGTGAAATCCACCACATAGTCATGCCACAGTTTGCCTCTGACTACTACGGACCGAACAAACAGCTCGCAGCCGCCTTGAAAAAGAACGAGAACACATGGAAAATGATCCGCCGCGAAGCGGTTGGCAACGATCTGGATATAACTGTGACCAAAGGGACGCTCAGGCATAAGTACCCCTTGTACATTGACGCACCGGAGGGGGCTGACTTTGTGATCAGTGGAGGGCTTGGATATGTACCGATGACATTCGGCGGCCTTCCGGATTACCACGGTTACAGGCTGCAGAAGTACGTTGACGAGACCTGGGTTCAAGTGGATCAATCCGTTCACGGTCGTGACTTTTGGCAGACCGATTATGAAAACAGAATGGGAACTTGGGAAATAACCTATACCGTGAGCCAGGATCGACTGAATGACGATCGGACGCCAACGGCTTACCGCTTCTCAAGCGACACGGAATGATCAATCACACCTACTTGCTGGTTCTTGACTTGAATTTTATCACGACCGTGGGAACTTCGGGTCATTCCGGCCGGTCGGCAGAATGACTGCCATCCCCTTGTTATCCTCGCATAGTCAATTGCAGACGATGTGAAAGAATGGGTGTTCCTGGACCAGAATCGAGGACTTCCTTCACAATAGTCGTATGCCTATCCTCCCTGCGAACACCACCGTCAGTCGGCCACCGGTCACGACCACACGGCCTGATTGGATCATGGCCGCCGCTACGTAGTGAGAGAAACCACCCGACGGGCCAACACTGAACTCCGAAGGCAACAGATTCAGTGGACGATACAATCAGTAGGCATTTGCCGCTAGTTTTTGGCGAACTGAGTAAGAATGAGCTCGCCGGTTACAGGTGAGCATTCGAGTTCTAAAAGTTGCACCAGAGGGATTCGGTCATCACCCGTTTAGAAGCAGCACTGCTCACCTTATTGTCGATCTTCCGGTCATGCCGATTCCAGTCGCCAAGAGTCAGGTCATACAATTCGTTCGGATAACCCGAGAGCATAACACGGCCGCGACACTGCCGAATCGTTGACAGCAGTTCACTATGTACGGAATCATGCATTTCGTACTGGTATGCATCAGTTGTGGACCGAGTGTTGTGAACATAGGGCGGATCCAGATAAAAGAGAGTGCGCTCACCGTCCTGCTGTGTGATAACCTTCAAGGCGTCCTCGCACAATACAACAACGCGCTTCAGCCGGTCATGTACGTCGGCCAGTCCTTCAATACAATTCAGCCAGGCCGAGGCCTGCTCGTTCATACGCCGACGGGTCCGATTCCGCGACAGGGTGGCAAAAGACTTGAATCCCCCGGCACGAGACTGCCTGCACCGAACAAAAAATGCGACTGCCGCCTCAATGTCTGATTCGTGCCGGGGCATCATACGCGTCCCGGCATCATGCCATTGAGGTTGCGAAAAAGGCGTTGCCTCTACGATCCGCCGAAACCGTCCGAACGACTCTTCGTCCTGAAGCACCTTCCAGAAGTTCATCAGTTCGCGATTCAAATCATTAACCACCTCACTGATACCCTTTTCAAAGGACTTTTCGCTCCATTGATGCCGCTCGTCGAACGGGTTCTTTGCCAGCAGGACCGCCAGGCCGCCGCCAAACGGCTCGACATAGTGCAGATGGCGGGGCATCAGATCAATAATCCAGTCAGCAAGGTAAGACTTGCCCCCGTGCCATTTCAGAGGAGGTGTTAATCGAGTTTTGCATTTCGTTGTCATGGTGACAACTTTTAACAAGAATTAATCATACAGTCAAGAACTACGAAGATGAACTCGTATACAACGCAGAGACGCTCAGAGAATGAGAACTCGACACAGAGAGCACGATAGTCAATATCGAAGATCCCGACCCATCGGGAGTCGTTAGTCAATAGTCAATTGCGCGTGTCTGTCTTCTTGATCGCCAGAATCTGCCGGGCCAGCTCTTCCCTTGCTCGAAGGATCTTGTCCGGATCTCTGGAGAAATTCCACCAGTTTGGAGCAATGCCGTCGACGATTTTCTTGGCCGCCTGGCGGCCTGCAAGTCCTTCGAGAATTGCGAGATACTCGTAGTCCTCCATGCCGTCTCTGAGATTCTTGGCACGCATGCTGGCGACGGGGCCGTTGATTCCACAGGGCAGGCCCGGATAAAAGAGGAATCCGCCTCCGTTGTAATGCCTGGGATGTGCAAAGGCAGGATTGAACCAGGGCTCGATAACCGTGGTGACGGTGCTCCAGTAGAGCAGGCCGGTGATACCATACTGGTAGTTGATCCAGGTCGGCACTCGATACACAATAAGAGGCCGGTCAATGTGCCAGTACGGAGGATCGAGATTTCTGACGCTTTCGTACTGCGGATGATACCTGGGTGAACGCTGCACGAGAGCCGTGTAGGACCAGACCTCGTCGCCGCCGGCTATTCTTTCGTCAATGCTCTCGCGGTCGATGAATGACCACAAGGGACACCATATATCCACTGCCGGATCGATGTCCGGCCAGGAAGGATCCTGCCGGTACGTTTGTTCCACGACCAGGCATTTCAACTGCGGCACGGCCTCGTGAACGAGCCGGCCGAGCACGAGCACCTGTTCGTAGTTCTCGCGAAGGTTCGGCTCGTCCAGCATATACACATAGGCTCGCTTGTCCCATCCGTTGTCTTTGAGATATTTGTAGAAGTCTCTGTAGTATCGCTTCGTCCTTTCCCTGTTCGCCGGTGATATGGTTTTGTAGTCGGGCCCAAGGGTTGAACTCGGCAACCGGGAGAAACGCGCCCG
>LJTR01000211.1 GCA_001303465.1 Phycisphaerae bacterium SG8_4 | reverse complement strand
ATCCATTCGCGCAGATGGTCAGAGAGAGTCTGGCCGGGTTTAACGTCAATACCGAGCACGTCTCAACCGCGGAGGCCAAGAACACCGGCGTGCTTGTTACGCTGGTCAACGCAGAGGGCGAAAATGCCGGCTGTTTCTGCGCCGGCGCCAACAGCGCCCTGCAGCCTCTGGACATAAGCGCCGCCGAACACGTTATCTCAGAAGCCGATGTCTGTTTGATACACGGGCGATTGCCAGGGGAAGCAATCGTCAGTGCTCTTCGATGTGCCGAGTTGTACGGCGTAAAAGTCATCCTCAACCCGGCAAAACCGCTGGAGCAGCCGAGTCAAGAATCTTGCGATCTTCCCGTCGATTATTTTTCGGCCGATCTTCTGATCCCGAATCTGTACGAGGCCGCCGATATAACCGAGCAATCCGGGGCCAACATTCGGACCGCCAAGCTTATCGGCTCAGATCTGGTCGCTCGTGGAGTGAACTATGTGGTCATAACGATGGGCAAGCGCGGGTGCATGGTCGTGGACAGAAACAACGCCGACCATGTGCCGGCTTTCGAAATCGAGCCAGTGGACAACACGGGAAGGGGCGACGCCTTCGCGGGGGCATTGGCGGCCTATTACGCAGTCAAGCGCGATGTCAAAGGGGCGGTCCAGTTCGCCTCGGCGGCGGGGGCCCTGGCCTGCACAAAGTTCGGTTCGATCGAGGCGCTGCCGACAAAGGCCGACATAATCGAACTGCTGCAAAAAGCGACTGCCGAATAGCTCAAGAAGCCTAACGAGCGGAATAACGCATGCCGTTCTCGGGCCGTGGCTTTACCAACAGATACTGGGGGCTTTGCAATGCGCGCAGCTTCAGGTTCGCGGTTTTCCAGTTGATGACGACTTTGCCGCCGTATATGCCCACAAGAGTCACTTCGGTCGGCTCGATCGGCAAGGTCACTGTGTGCTTTTCGGCCGTAGTCCAGAAGGCTATCGCTTCTCTGTCGCCCTTGGTCAGCCTGAAGGCAAAGTCGTTTTCATTGCCGAGATCGAGTCGCTTATCGAGAGAGTAGCCGCCGAGGGTCGAGGCCAGGACTTTGGCCGCAAGATAAGCCGCCTTGGGATTGCAGTCATGCCTGACCGTTCCGAACTGATGTTCCCTTTCGTTGGGGTCGGTGCCATCGTCTTTCCAATCGTACCATATACTGATCTCGATACCCTGATGAAGGTTGGTCAGGAACATTCGTGCAAGATACTCTGCCTGCTGCTGCTCGGTAAGGCGCGTCTGATCCCAATTCAGATTCGAGTATCCCCACTCGCCTGATATTATGGGTACCTGCTTGCCCTGTGGCGCATAACGCCCAACAAGGCGGCGAAGCTCGGCGTAGTCGGCGACAACCGTCTCCGGAGGTTGTGACCGGTAGGGATGGACGCTTAGAACGTCAATCCACTCCAACAGCCCTCTCTGGAAACAATCCTCAAGCCATTCTAACGGGATTTGCGATGTGGCCCCGGCGACAACCAGACCTTCGGGATCGGCTTTCTTTATGCGAGGAGCGGTAACTTCAACAAGCTTGCAGTAATCTTCGGCGCTGGGCTGAGAATCCCAGAAGTGCTTTATGTTCGGCTCATTCCATATTTCCCACAGGATGCCCCTGCGGGCATAGCGTTCGGCGGCAGCTTCGGCAAAGTGCGCGAAGGCCTCGCGCCCGGCCTGCGTGCGAACAGACCTGCCCTTCTCGTACAGGGTATTGCCGTAGTCAAGAATATACAGAATGCGTATGCCCCTTTTGGAGCACCCCTCGGTCAGGCTGTCGTAGCCGAGTTTCTCGAACTCATAGATGCCCTTCTCCGTCTCAATCACGGCCCACGTCATGTCCATTCTGATCAACTTGAATCCCGCCTCGGCGATCATGTCCAGATCGTGCGGCTGACCCCTGAAATGTACGTTAACACCAAAGCCGTTGGGCAAGGCAGGACCGGGCAGTAATCCCGCGGTTGCAGGGACATCGGCGGTGACACTCGGGCTCGGCAGTGCCATGGCAACTAAAACGAAAAGGATTCTGACACTCTTGTTCATCTTCTACCTTTCCTTCATTGTTTAGTCATCTCAACTCCTGCAGAGTACTGAAATGTCGACAAGGCGAGACTATAGGCCAATCACGGAGGATTGTCAAACAGGAAATTCTTTTCTGGCGAGCACAGGCAGCCATCTACAGGGATTCCAGGCCGCTGCAGGCGTCAAGTATCGCCGAGACAAGCCCGATCTTTGCCCAAAACATGCCGGCACTTAAGAGGCAAAACCAATACGATCTAAAATTCTCTTACTTCATGTCGTCGCAATACTTACGACAGACTGCCTACAATTCTGTAAATTGTCGCTTGAAACATGTAGACAGCTCCAATTGCAGAAGGCCGTATTAGGCGAGCAGGCCGGCGGGCGGCGGAAATTGATTTATTACTGAAGTTCTGGCAACTTGATGAATTCAGAATCCAAAAGCCGAAGCGGTCGCCAGCAATGCTTCCAATAGGAGGTATCTATCGGCCAGTTCGCAGGTGATGCAGAAACGCGCAACTTTGCGCGCGAACTAAGTCGCAGATCATAGGGTACAGGCGCGAAAAAAAGGGCCGTAAGCATCGTCATGCCTAGGGCCCAATTTGGTTCGCATAAAAGTGTGTTTAAAGTAAGAGTTTCGTTCTTTATAAGCGTCAGCCAAACCAGGGCGGTGGTCTGATCTGCGCAGGAGAATGTGGCTGTCTCTGCAGGCCGCGATGCTGGCGAGGTTGCGTCACGGGTACGGACGCCAACTCGTTCTTGATCCAGCAAGCCGAGACGGCCAGAATCAACCACAGCAATTCGATTGCGTATCTACATATTACCATATTGTCGCCCCCAAAAATTCATTTATCTTAATGCTGTCGGCCTGAGTCTGGTTTTTTCGTTAGTCAAATTGCGGCCCTCTCGCAAGAGCTGTCAATGCCCGCCAGTCAGCCGCAAAGCCCGATACCAGCATGAAAAATAAGACATGCTCGACTGGATTTGCGCCGGAGCTTTGAGCACACTTTGAATCCCCGCGCTCTTGATACTAACAGGAAGTTTTTTTGGGGACGTGCCTCGGCCCGCATAGATCTTGCCGCATCGTTTGAGGAGGAGAAATGTCCGTGAAAAGCTACCGCCCTACGTCCTTGCCGGAGATTATCTTGTTCTCTCGAGCAGGGCCGTGGCTAATTGCCGCAGCGTGTCGGCCTTGGCGCCGAACGGCTCCAGGGCATCGGTCGCGGCGCAGGTCAGTTTGTGGCGAATTTCCTTAGCCCGGTCCATCCCGACAACCGCAGGATATGTGCACTTGGCAGCTTGAAGATCCTTTCCTGCGGTCTTGCCCAGATGCTCGCTCGACGCGGTCTCGTCGAGAATGTCGTCGGCTATCTGGAAAGCCAGGCCGATGTTCAAACCATACTCGCACAGACTGTCGAGTTGCTTGGCCGACGCCTGGCCGCAGATAGCTCCCATCGCAGCGGCGCACCGGAACATCTTTGCCGTCTTGTTGACGTGAATATACTGCAGCGTCTCTTCCGTGCCGGCAGTCTGCTCGGCCTTGAGGTCCGCCATTTGACCTGCGATCATGCCGTCTGCGCCGGCGTCCTTGGCCAGCTGGCCGATAAGCTTGACCGCGGTGGCCGGCTTGTCGATCCGAGTGGCCAGGATTTCGAACGCCAGCGTCAAGAGAGCATCGCCGGTGAGAATAGCCGTCGCTTCATCGAAGGCCTTGTGACACGTGGGCAGACCCCGCCGCATATCGTCGTCATCCATCGCCGGCAGATCGTCGTGGACGAGCGAATACGTGTGCACCATTTCGATCGCCATCGAGGCAATCTCAGCGTCGCGGTTGGCCCGGCCGCTTACAAGCTCGCAGCACCAGATCACGAGCGCCGAGCGCACATGTTTGCCCGGTGCGCCGAGTGTGTACTTGAGCGCCGCCTTCAAGTCGCTATTCGTCTGCTGATCGGCCAGGAGTCTTTCGAGAGCATCGCTCACCGACCGCGATTGTCTGCGCAGCCGGGTGCTGAAGTCCATTGTTGAACTACGATTTGCCATAGTCACCGTTACATTGTTGCTATTGACAACCGATTGTCCATTTCCGATTATTGCAGCATGATAAACGACGAGCGTCAGGCAGTAAACGGAAAAATGGTCCTGATTCTAGGCGTCACCGCCTCCGGCAAAGGGCGGCTGGGCTTCGAGCTGGCCCGGAGCCTCGGCGCCGAGATCATCAGCGTCGACTCGATGAAAGTCTATCGCCGGATGGATATCGGCACCGCAAAGCCGCCAAGAGAGGCTCGCGATCGCGTAAAATATCATTTGGTCGACATGGTTGAGCCGAGCGACTCTTTCAGCGTCGCAGCCTTCTTCGAGGCCGCCTCGGATGCTATAGAGCAGATAAAGAGCTCCAAGAAGAACGTTGTTGCCATCGGCGGAACCGCTCTGTATATAAAGGCACTACTCTACGGCCTTTTCGAAGGCGCAGGGAGCGACGAGCAGTTGCGCGATGAGCTGCGAGCACGGGCCGAGACTGAGGGCCTGACCGCACTGCATCGCGAGCTGACGACGGTCGACGCGATCGCTGCCGAGCGCATCGATCCCAATGACGCCAGGCGAATCGTCCGTGCGCTGGAGGTTTACAGAATCACGGGAAAGCCCATATCGAGCTTCCAGAAGCAATGGGAAAAACGGCAGATGAAACATGACTGGACGATAATAGGTCTGCGCAGAGAAAAAGCCGACGCCAGTTCTCTGATAAACAGGCGAGTGAAGAAGATGATTAACGCCGGCCTGGTGGACGAGGTCGAATCCCTGCTTGACGAGGACAGACCCCTGAGCCGACAGGCCCGATGCGCTATTGGCTACGCTGAGATAATAGACCATCTGAACGGAAAAACGAGCCTGGAAGAGGCAATCGAATTGATTAAGGTGCATACTCGCCAATTGGCCAAAAGCCAGCGCACCTGGTTCAAAACGTTCAGAGATGTCAACTGGATCGACATAGAACCGAACGAACCAGCAGAGAGGATCTTCGATCGAGCCGTGGAAGTTTTACGTGTTGAATAAGTACCGGATAAAACCTCCGGCCTGTATTTCCCGGTCGATTCATGCGACGGTAAAGCACAACGCAGCCGTCTGATATGATTGAGCATAAAGTGAATGACGATGTCGGCATTTCTTCATCGGCGCCGGATTTCTCAAGTAGTCCGTGAACGATTGCCTGTGAGTTGATAGTATTTTGAAAGAAATCACAGAATAAACACATAATCGTAACAAGATGGTAACATCCTCTCGGTACAAATACTCCGGTCGAAACAACTGATTTTAGGTGATCCAATAAAAGGAGCATGACTATGAGCAAGAAGCAAACGACGGTAGCAGCATTTCTGACGCTCGGCTTACTAGTGGCCGGCTGCGCGCAGGTCACGACCCATGTAAGGCAAGAAGATGGCACGTATCGCAAATCAAAGCGTTGGATTTTCCGCTCCGACTTGCCGGGCCGATCCTTCAAAAGCGAAGGGAATGACATGGTCGCGACCGAATTTCATGATGTGACATATGCATTTCCACAAGGCAAGGGAAGTTTTTCAAAGAACTTCGACGAGCTAAGCTTTCAAGGTCGCCAGGTCAAATGCAGCGTCGTCGGGCGAGAACTCTCGGTCAACGGGTCGAAGTTCACAGGATTCGAAAAAGGCGACCGCGTTCGCATAACCAGCGACGGCAAGGTTTTCGTGAACGACATCGAGCACGAGCCACTTGGCGATAGCTGACAGACTGACAGCAGGCAACAGAGTCGGCAAGAATACGTGATTATCCGACTGGCATAACCAGCTTGCCGTGTCGTTGCCTACAGGGTATCATCAAGCGATGGATGAACAGATCAACGTAGAAAGGCATACGACTGCAAAGTCACTCGTTCTGCATCTGCTGCCAGGGCTGCTTATTCTGGTCTTCTACATCGTCGGCGCCAGATTCTCAGGAAGACTTGGCCTGCCTACACTGTTCTTTCTGTACCTCGCCACCGTTCTCGTGATGATTCCTTTCGAGCTGGGCTACATGCTTTTTCTGGGCAAGAGGGAAACAGGCAGATTCTCACTCAAAGGAATTGTCCTGTATCGTGAAGCGACACCCTGGTGGCAGTATCTGGTTCTCATTCTGCCGATGCTCGTCTGGGCTTTTGTCTTGCTGAGCTATATATCCGGCCCGCTTGACCGCTTCGTATTTAGGAGTTTCTTTCAGTGGCTTCCAAGATGGTTCCGACTGAATCCAGGAGATGCGGATGGCTATGCCAAGGCGACTCTGTTGATTCTATGGGGCTTTTACTTAATCGCAAACATTTCCGGCGCCCTGGTCGAGGAATTGTACTTTCGAGGCTTTCTGCTGCCACGCATCTCGCATCTCGGTTTTTGGGCACCCCTGATGAACGCGGTGCTATTCTCGGCATATCATTTCTTCACGCCGTCGGAAAACATCAGCCGAATCCTGGCTCTGTTGCCCATGGTCTACGTGGTCTGGTGGAAACGGAATATCAAGATTGGCATTATACTGCACTGCGGCGGCAATGCAGTCGGAATGTTCATATTGTTGCAACAGCTGCTGAGTTAGCAGGACTCAAGCTGTCTGAAGTTCTCGCTGGGCTCGCAGGACTGTGGCGGCGTCGCCGAGAACGAGCTGCCTGATCAAACTGGACGGCACCAGAGTGATCCCCATGCTGAAGACCTTCTCTTCCACCATCGCAGCGATCAATCGGGCGGTCTGCCGGCAGAGTTTGTGCGTCACTATCAGGTCCTGGACTATTCTGGACTTATCCCACCGTGATCGTCGGCCAGTGTCACCGGCCCCGGCAAGATACTCGGCATCGGTCAGCTCCTGAATGTCGGCTCTAACGACCTCTATTCTGGAACGCCTGAGCTTGCGCTCGAAATGACGCTCACTCAGCGCTACTGCGGCCTTTTCGTAGCCGGTCGCCGAGAGAACCGCCTTGATAACGGAAAGGATCTCGCTGCTGCTAACGGTGCGCTGATCCTGCTGGTGATAGAGGTAGTATGTCACCACCTCTGCGAAATGCTCTGCGATTTCTATGTTTGGCTGGTCGACCTCGCCGAGAGCGTTATTAACAGAGCCCATGACTTTTGTGTGCATGTATTCTTCCACACTGCCATCGGCCTTTATCACCTTCAGTTGTGTCCGTATCACCTGTCTCTTGCCTCCCTGCAAAATTTGGCCAATACATTCCTGTCTTTTAGTCTCTTTACGTGTCGAAGAGCATCGGCTGGACGCGCGACTCAGTCTCGGCGATCGCCCTACTGACTTCCTCTATCAATTCACCGGCGTCCCTGAAGTCACGATAGACACTTGCAAAACGAATATACGCCACTTTGTCCACCCTGCGCAGTTGTTTCATCACGCTTTCACCTACAAAAGCGGACGGGACTTCCTTGTCAAAGTTCCTGAAAATACTTTCTTCGGCCCTGTCGGCTATTCTTTGAATCTGCTCGGCCGAGACCGCCCTTTTGTAACAAGCCTTCTGTAAACCACCAATTATCTTGCTCTTGCTGTAGGGCACCCGTGAGTTATCCTTTTTCACCACGTAAAGCTTGAGATTGTCACCGATTCTCTCGTAGGTCGTAAAGCGCCTCTTGCACACCAGGCACTGCCTCCGTCGCCTGATCGCTCTGCCGCCATCGCTCGAACGCGAGTCAATAACTTTATCCCGGTCTTCCTTACAGAAGGGACATTCCATTGCTTCTCTCGCATCTCGTTATGCCTGTCGAGATACACCCTTTCGCCCAACGCTTC
>LJTR01000210.1 GCA_001303465.1 Phycisphaerae bacterium SG8_4 | reverse complement strand
ACAGGCCAGGGCCAGGATGTAGCGCCGGCGTGCTAAGCTGAGTTTGGCCCTTCTGAAGGCCAGGCCCCAGGCACCGAGACCCAAAATCCAGGCGACGAAGCCCGAGGCTATCGGAAAGGCCATCCTCTGACACGGATAGAGTGCCCGTGAGGGCTTTGGTGTCACTCGGATGAGAAACCATATCAAAGATACGAGCCCGGCGATTGGAAAGACGTACTTTACCCATGTATATGTCCTGCATTCATCAGGACAACCATCTGTTCTTGGGTGTGAGGTCTTTTCCTTTCTATTGAACAATCGCATTTTTCTTACCTCCAGAATACACAACCATTCCATCATTTGCGCTTACGTCAACACAAGCTGTCTATGCAGCTGTGCGATGGTACGGATTCTACCGGCTATCTGAGATGAAGTCAAATCAAAAGGGATCCAGAGCTGCTGCGCCGTTGCAAGTCAAAGGCGCGCACCCCTTTGGTCGTGGAATTGTCTCGGTATCGATCTTTCCGGTTCGGAGAAGATTTGCGACGACGGACAGCCGATCAGTAACCCAGTTTGTTCAGGGCGCGACTTACCAGCCGGTTGTACCAAGTGGGCTTTTCATTAGTGAACCTAAAGAACGTGCGACGAACCGGCAGGCTGATCCATCTGAGAAACCTGATGTGTATGGGATTGCTCTTCAGTCTGAAGCGATTCTCATCCATATGGGCACAGGCGTTATAGAAAAGGTTCCCAAAATGGTAGTTTGCGTCCAGGCCCTTGTGGGTAAACAGCGTCAAAGCCACCGGGACATTGAGCCACGGCCGGTACGAGCTGGCGTCTCCAATCAGCTCTATTTCAGGTTTGCCGAATGCCCTGACCGCCAGGCGCATGTACTGGCTGATCATCGGGTCGATTCCCATCTTCGTTGCCCCGACCCAGTCTACGGCCACCAGATCCCGGCCGCCTAGGACGGTGCGCGTAAGATTGGGACATGTGTCGGCAAAGATCCCGAAGGGCCCGTCTGCACTCTCATAGGCGTCAATCAGCCCAAAATGCACCGGAAATGCCTCCAGATACTCGATCGCGGTATGATAGATGTCGCGCTTGCAATGATACTCCTTGAACTTGTTGGCCATCGGCAGCGCGCCGTAGATGTTCTTGAGCGTGAGGGTGTAGTAGGCGTATGCGTGAGTCTTGTTCTTGGCGAAAGAGATACGAAAATCCGCATCGCGCCAGAGGCTGGATACGGGGTGGTAGCCCAGGTGGGTTCCGAGATGCCGGCGTTCGTCTACGTCTTCGGTCATGTCAACGATTCTGTAGCCGCCCTTGCCGTCGTAATTCAGGTACTCGGCCATCTCGCGGACGCTGCGCCGCTCGAAATATTCGCCGTAGGTGCTCTGGGCTTCGGCCACGGCAATGTTCTCAAAACCGGAGTCCCGGATTCTCTCGGCGAGGTGCCCAACCAGTTCAGGATCGGTGTAGGTAGTGTGGTCGCTCTTATTGTATGCAAACATGAAATTCGGCTTTATGACGATGGAGAACTTGGCTTTGGATTTGCCCGTTTCAGCCCAGTGCTTTTCCAGCATACCAATAAAATCCGTCTCTTCCAGCACCCGGTCCAGTGCGGCGAACTTATCTTCGTCAAGAACCGAAGCTACCGTCACTTTCCTATCGGAGTTGATGGAATCGAGCCGCATCAGCGACATATCTTCTTCCAGCGCCAGACATTCGTTTCCGTCCGGATCCCGCACCTTTATGATCCGGCGCTGAAAAACGGCGGTCGGGAAATGGTCGTTGTTTATTTCAACGATCGGATCGCCCAGTTTGACAAACAACTTACTGTCATTATGGCCCTTCTCAGGAGCCAGTCTCCTTACCTTCAGACTGCCTGGTTCCATGAGCATTTCCGCCGACGCAATGCGGGACAGGAACTTTCCTAAGAACTTGTCGATCTGGTCCTTGGCCCAGAGTTCGCGCTGATCGCGAAGCGTTCGGGTGTGAATCTGGACGCGCGCGATGCGCTGCGAGGGCCGCAGTGCACAGATGTAACCATAGAGCAGCGTCGGTTCCTTGAAACCCTTGAATGTGGACCTCTCGGCCTCGCCAAAGGTCTTGTCTGTGTCGAGAAGGTATTCATCGACAGCGTCGGCTGCTTGCGGGCGCTTGATGGTGAGTTTGCCCGAGCGGGCTGTGACCGTATGCGCCATTATGTGCATGCCCAGCGGGTGTTCGGACGGCAGCGCCTCACGCAACTTAGCAATCAAAGGCGCAGCAACCTGGCCGGCTACCGGCAGCGGATACGATACAGGATTGTTCGCCCGGGCGTCGAAATCGATCTCAAAGTCTGCCTCGCATCTTGTAATTTCCGGTGAAGAGTTGCGCATTTGCCAGAACGATGCGGAATAGTCACCATCGATCGCGAAAAGCGGACCGCGGTAGCGGTACGTGCCATGCTCAACGTCGAGTTTTAGTCCCTCCAGGGCACGGTCGGTGACACCGTATCTGCGATAGCCGCCGCCATCGGCGATGGCGAGTATCACGTCGGAGAACGATTCGCCGTCGCCCCATGGAAAGCCTTTTTCGTGCACGCCCGAGACCAGGAAGAAGTCTCTCGAACCAGCCGGGCCATCTAACACGCCACAGAGCACAAGGTTGTCGTATTCTGTCTCGTGATCGATCCTGAGGTTCTTGAGGTATTCGGACCGCAACGGAGCCAAGAAGAAGGAGACAAAAGCCAGGTATGCCGTGACTGTCTGCTTCAGGGACCTAGGATCGACCACCTCCATTGACGCCAGCAGAGACGGTACATCCTTAAGGTCGAAGTACAGCTCGCCTGCACCGTAGATCGGTGCCTGCTCATTGTCACCTTCGTATATGATCGTAAAGAGTCGTGTCATATCTTCGATCACATCCGCCTTGCCGCTCTTGTGGCTGATCTCCTTGTGACCGTGGAGATAGTACCTCCGGCCGTCCGCGGTGAACTTGAAGGCGTAGACCATCTCTCTGATCCCGGTTGCAGGGTCGAGTGAGAAAAGGTTGAAGATCCCATCCGATATCTCGTAAGTGCCGCCGAACAGCTCGCTGGTCACGGTCCCCGTCAGCGCCGCTTCACGATGGGATATCTTCAGGAAGCGACTCAGGTCATCGATCTTGATGCGAACATCAAATCGAACATCAGTTCCCTGTCGCTTGCCCACTTCATATCCCTTGCGCGGGTCGGTCTGGCCCTTGCCAACGTGTCCGGACATCGACTCCTCGAACTCGATTCTTGCTCCATTCAAGATGCCCATCTCGAACTCCTTCCATTAAACGACGGCCCGCGTGTTCTCGTTCTGGGCAGTGGCGCTTTACAAAGGCACGTGGTTCTCTCTGAGCTTCTTCGGCTTGCCGTTGTTCCAGTCCATGACTCGTACGAGGTGCCTGTTCTTGCCGCGGTCTTTTTGGGATTCGACCCAGGTGCACAGCTTCTTGTCATCGCACCATGTGCCGCAATTGGCGTAGATGCGATCCTTGACAAACCACGCATCTTTATCGAGCTTCCAATCGTGACTGTGCCCGAAGACAACAATGTTTGTGTCGCTGCGTTTGCATAACCCGTCAGCCACACGGCCCAGAAGGCCGATTTCCGCCATCATGGCCGTAAAGGCATTGCCCTTGCCGTAACGCTCCACCCACTGATCGTACAAGGCTGCATATTGTTGTTTGACCTGCCCGGCGGTTACAGAAATTCCCTTGCCGTTTCTCTTGGGCATTTTTATCTCTGTGCTCTCATCGAGATCGGCCTCTTCCAGGACCGCCTCAAATACACATGACCCGAGCCTCTCGGGTCCGAGCATTTCCAGCAGGTCGTCGGCATAAGACCAGTAGTGCCGCTTCGGATCGCCCGTATCACGGGCCTTGGTCGCGACCGCCCGGCTGATGAAGTAGCCCAACGGCAGCCTGGCGACCGAGCCGTTGATGGGATCCGGCGCGTTGAACATTGTGTGGGCACTTCCGTGTTCGGCCCTCAGACGACTCGTGCGGTATGTACTTCCATGGAGGGTCGCGCCTCCGAAGGTCATTCCGGGAAAGTTCTTGGCCAGAAGCTGCCTGCTCACGCCCATGTCATGGTTTCCGGGCAAATAGACCACGTTGATTTTCGGATTCTTGCTCAGCTTCCGCAATGCCTGGACGATTCTTTTGTTGATCGGCGCGTTCACGATGGATTGCAGAGAAGGCGGCACGATGTCGACTGGATACACCCAGTCATCCATCAAATCGCCGAGGATGATAACCTCGCCAATCTTAGCTGGATCATTCAGATACTCGAGAAACCCGGCGAATCGGCCTGCTTCTTCAGGCCCGAGCCATTCGTAGGGATGTTTGCCTTTCGCCGGTGGGACTCCCTTGCCGGCATTCATGTGGATGTCCGCTATGTAGATCCGTCTTTTCTCCATTGTTCATCTCCTTTATGCCATACGCTCTTTCGCTACAAAACCATGCTCATAGGGCAAATTGTTCTAATACAGACTCTCAACGAGGCCTGAGGCAAAATGAATCGCCTCTCGATTGGCAACGCTGTGTTCTCGCAGATCTGTGTGTGCCCATGCGCGTCCCTTCGATGGGTGGGAGAATCGTCCTTTTGGCGTTCGGCAGCGTGGTCTGAGAATCAGTTGGCGCAGTTTCGGATTGGCGGATGTTGTCCGCAACTGCAATTGTCACCAAGATCCGGCAACGTATATGGCATTTCGCCGGGCGCAAAATCAACTGCCGGTTCCCAGGCCAAAACTGGCGTACCGCCACAGTAATTGTGCCTGATCGGCGTGTGGCGTCAAGGGAAAAAACTCAGAAAGAGTGATGGCCTGCTATTACGAGCGGACATGACCGCCTTGCTTGCTCAGTCCGGTCTGTCCGAAATGCTCTCGGCTCGCCGTTTGGCTGAGTATCGCTCGAAGGGCCTTACCAGCTTGAGGACTACCACGAGAACGATGACCGCGAGGAGGGCCGATATACACGCCAGCTTGTAGAAACCTGCACCGCATGCCATTCCGATGCTCGCGACGAGCCAGATTGTCGCTGCGGTGGTCAGGCCGTGGACGCCGCGTCGGTCCTGGATGACGGCGCCGGCACCGAGAAAGCCCACCCCGGTAACGACTTGAGCCGCGATCCTCACGAGCGAACCGTCAGTTCCCTCGACCATTCGTTTGGAGATTATGGTGAAGACCGCTGCCCCAAGACATATCAGGACGTTGGTCCGAAGTCCTGCCGCCTTGCCGCTAAGCTCTCGCTCGAGCCCTATTGCCGCTCCCAGAACTGTCGCCAGGACTATACTAAGCACATCATCGGGCCAGACCATAGCTCCACCTTTCAATGCAATGTCTCATCGACCTTCAAGCTCAATCTTCTGGCGGCCATTGTCTTGGGCGGCGCAACCGCCGTCGCTCGGCCGTCAAATTCCCTATCCGTATAATCGTCCAGCGGGGCGTCTCAAGGACAAGAATTTTCTCGGCCTCCGCGGTGCAGGACTTGGTATAAGGCTTCGGATGCATCTTGACATCTGTGAAGCTCTGTGAGATAGTCGACAGCGTCGGGCCGTTGTTGCCCGGTATATGTTGGAAAGGGAAGGTCATGAAGGATCGTGAGAAATGTCCGCTACCCGGCACGGAGGCAGGCGGATGCGACAGACGTAAGCTGCTCAGGGCGGGTGCGTGCGCCGGACTCGGACTGGCTCTAAGCTCGTCAGGGCTTTCTTGTTGCCCGCGGTGCGTTTCAGAGTCTCAGGTGGCCATGTTGGCCAATGATGAATATGCCATGTTCGGTTACTGTTGCATCGAATGCAGCAAGTGCGAGGCATACGTTGCGAGCCAGAAAAATGACGACGAGTTGAGAGCGAAGGTTGCCAAGCAGTGGAATATGAAGGCCGAGGAGATTAATTGTAACGGCTGCAAGTCAGGCAAAGCTCTGTTCAACTGCGAGGCAAAAAAGTGCGCCGTCGAGAAGAGCCTGCCGACTTGTGCGCATTGCGCCGATTTTGCCTCATGCGACAAAGAGTTTTGGGCAAGGTCAAAACGCCTCAGGGAGAAGGTCCGGGAAATGCGGACAAATCCTCACCTTTAGCCGAACATATATGTGGTTTTGCGAGGAGACCTTGCCAAGGTATCTGTCAGAGTCTGTCAGTTCTGGTTCCCTCAATCCGCCTGTGGAAGAAGAGGCCGCCGAGACGGCCGCGAAAATCTGCGGAGATTAGGGCCGCTTCTGCGGGGAGACGGCACGGACAGGCCCGTTGGCCAGACGGACCTGCCTCGACGAGGTTTTGTGCCGATTCCAGGGCTGATTATCGGATTTTTTTCGGTTTTCGGGTGGATTTTCTGTGCTGATTCGCTTTCTTTTGTCGATGTAACATAAAAGGATCTCTCGTGTAGAGATATGCTGCGTTTTCACCTTAGTTTTTCAAACAGGGTATTTGTTAAGGAACGGAATCCTGCAAGTCTATTCGTAATTCGGAGTAAACTCGATGGCCATTGACAGAAAAAGCATAGGGGAGTTTGTGTGTCACCTGATGATGGTAGTAGTTTTCAATCTTGTTGCCGCTTTGCTGCTGGTGAATGCGTATTTCGCAGAGGCTCCCACGGAGAGACTGGCGGCTGGCATTCGCATAGTGCTTGCCAGCTGGGTCTTGACGCTCGCGACCAACTCGATCAAGCGATTCTGGCCCAACGTCAAGCACGCGGGTTGTTACTTTCTGCCGACAATGCTCGTATTCTGGGTCCTGGACGAACGTCGTAGAAGGCTCGAGGCAGACGCCGGGGCGGCGCGGGTCAGAAATATTGTTGCCAGCTGGCCTGATACGACGATCGGTGTCGTTGCGGGCATTGTCGACCCCATGAGCCAGAAAGAGACTCTGGGCAGGGTTCTGGGCGAGATGGACACTATGAGAGACTCGTATTTGGCCACCGTTACCGACAGAATTCGGCGTTATCTGGGCGAGATCCTGAAGTCGGTTGGCGAGGGCAGCAACTATCACCTGTTCAGACAAATAATGCTGCGCTTGTCGAGATTTGAACCCAATGGATATCGGCTGACGCATAAGCGGTTTATGGCGCTGTTGGCCGATGTGTTCGACCCTTCGCTGGCAGCCAACTTCGGCAGGCGATTTCAGAAGGACATGACCGGTGCGCTGAAGAATACCATCGCCCAGGCGGGCACCGAACACGCCGGTCGCGTAAGGGCGACAATTGGCAAGATCATGGCCGATGACGGCAGCGAACACGGGATCGCAATCAGTATCGCAGAGATGCTTTTGCAGTTGGACTGGATCGCAGATCGTGAGATCTGCCGGATTATCTTCGACGAAAGCCTCAAGCGTGCGTTTCGATTTCCCAGGGGCTTTGGCCTCGAGCTGCTCAACATACTCAACAGGCTGGAGCACAGGGTATTCTGGCTCGATACCCAGTCTCTCCGGAGCATCCTGGAGGAGTCGGCAAAGCATGAGTCCGAAGGATTGATCAACACCAACAAGCTGGCATACGATGAACTCTGCTCGAAAGTGCTCGCGCCGCTCGAAGATCCGGTCAGTGAGGGAATCTGCAGCGGCCGGGTATTTCGCAGGCTCAAGCACGATGACGGCAGGGTCGGCATTGAGTGTGTCTTCGCCAGTGGACAGACCTGCAATTGTCTGGGCGAAAGCCTGAGTTTCCGGGGCGTCTACAGCAAGGACTGCCGCAGAGAGGTCGGCGAAACGGTTGACATGAACCTTACCCCGATCCGCGAAATCAATCGTCGATTCACCGTGAAGGCTTCGATCGCTCCTCTGCATACCTACGAGTCCGTGAGCCAGGGCCCTGGTCGCGGCGCATTCTTCGAGGATGCCG
>LJTR01000209.1 GCA_001303465.1 Phycisphaerae bacterium SG8_4 | reverse complement strand
CCGATCAGCCAACTTAAAGCTCAGATGCGTCAGACCATCTGGAAGCAAGAGGTTCAGAATGTAATCAAGTTTACCCATGAAAAATCTGTTGTCCGACGCTTGGAAAAACTCATAGCGGCGTGATATCGGTCAGTTTGAGTAATCATTTATCAATTATCACTAATCATTTCCAACGTTTTGTCTAAAAAGCCTTGAAGAATTGGTGTGCATTAGTGGTTCGAAATATCTGTGTAAATCCTGTTATCCCATTCGGCTTCGCTCAGGGCAGGCTCCGTCTAAAAACACAATGCGTTAAAGGGACAAGCAAGTAAACTTGTTTCTTAAGGGCGGAGGCTGATGGTTCCCGACTCGACTGGGTTAGAGGATTTCCCGTCAAAAAACCCCGAGAAAGTCCCTTCGACAAGGTCCGGGCAGGACCCATAGGGTGTCTTAGCCTGTTGATCTGCCATAATCTGGCTTATGCCGGTCGTTAACCGCCATGTTTCGCGGGCCATTGGGCGGGACCACACGATGCTTCAGGCGCTGGTACAGGGGATCGTCTTCAATCAAGCGTCGCGTCTTTTCTCTTTTTTCAGCCCATGATAAGGCATCATCTTCTTTATCAATCTCCTCCCGTCTCTTGCGCATAAACGCGACTGCATCAAAGGATTTCTCTTTATTCATCGATCAACACCTCCCTGGGCGTTCGAATCTCAATCAAACCGTATCCTTGTTCAAGGTTGACGGCATTAAACAGCCGTATTCTACCAAGATTCACGACGTGTTTAAAGTTCCAACTTACAATCACATCGGCGCCGCCCACGGTTGCCAGAGCGACGTGCAAGGCATCGGCTCGACTTCCCGGCCCGACAATGCCGCGATCCAGGTAGGCTTGCGCCAGACTATCCGCCTCGTCGGAATCAGGTAGGACAATCTGGTTCACCTGTGGGACGTCCTCGATTCGGCCCCTAACCTTAGCCGGAGCACCGCCCAATTCCCGGAGTGTATGCTCTGAAAGCACTTGCATATAACTACCTTTGCGGAAATACTCCCACAATGCCAGACTATCTTCGGAGTACTCCTCGTCCTCGCAACCTCCGATCACCGATGTGTCCACATAGATATGTTGTTTCCTCATCCGTTAATCTCCATTCTTGAAAATTCAATCGTTAGTAGCCTACCAAGACACAGAAAAAAGATCAACAACCAACTTAATCAGACACTGATTAACACTCGTTGACGCGGAGAAATGATCAGACGGGATAACAGGATGTACAGAGATATTTTAGGGCTCTATTTATCCTGCTTTTATCTTGTTATCCCGTCTGATTATCGTTTCTCTCTGCGTTCTCCGCGGTCCCGGCAATTGACTCCCGATGGATCGGGATCTTCGATATTGACTATTGATGATTGTTTCTGTTCTGGTTCGGCTTGGCTCAGTGTAGTCTGTGGAATCTGTGGTTTGAATTCGGTGTCCATTCGCGTTAATTAGTGGTGAATATAGATCCGGCCGTTATCCTGTTATCATGTCTAATCTTCTCTCAGCGGTCTCTGCGTTCTCCGCGGTTTCTATCCATACGATCCGTCTTTATCTTGTTATCCGGTCTGGAAAACTCGATCTTGCAACCTGTCAGCATACCAGGTAATATACTTGGTAGTCAGAATCCTCATAAAGGTAGGATGAATATGGCAGAGAATAGTACTTTTGATGACTTGCATGGTGAAGTGCCGAATGTGCGCGATCCTGAGTTTCTGGCGCAAGTCGTGAAGCGAATCGTAGAGGCTGTTCATCCTTTGCGAGTGATTCTCTTTGGATCGGCAGCCAGAGGCAACGGCGGGCCACACAGCGACCTTGATTTTCTTATTGTCATGCCTGATGGGATTCATCGTCGTCAGACTGCACGCCGTGTTTTTCGTAAACTCTCTGGTATGGGTTTTGCCAAGGATGTGATTGTAGTAACCGAAGAGGATGTACATCGGTTCAAGGACAACCCTTCTATGGTTGTCATGCCCGCCTTGCAAGAGGGAAAGGAGTTGTACCGTGCCGCAGGATAGGCCTGTGCCGGGCTCGGCGAGGGACTGGATGGCTCGCGCCCAAGGAGACTTGGCCCTAGCAAAGAGTCCCTTGCCTGAGAATGGCTTCTATGAAGATCTATGCTATCACTGTCAACAGGCTGCAGAAAAGGCCATTAAGGCGGTTTATCAACACAAGGGCTGGACATTCCGTTATACGCATGATCTCGATGACCTGCTGACAGGCCTCAATCGCAAAGGAGTGAATATTCCTCAAGATGTTGAAGAAGCAGCAGTCTTAACAGACTTCGCGTGGGAAACGCGCTATCCTGGTGTCCATGAGCCAGTGACAGAGGAAGAGTATTAAGAGGCCGTTCGCCAGGCAGAACAAGTCATAGCCTGGGCTCAGCAGATGATATCCGGATAACATCTGGAAAACCTTATTTTGGATCCACCTCGGCAACGAAGGATATCACTTTCAACTGGAACAGAGGCAACGCCCCACCTGGGAAGCATACTTTGACAGAAAGCATAGCCCCTGTAGTGAAGAAGAACGCCTGGCGGATAACAGTGTGACAGGAACGGTCGAGGTCAAGAACATAAGGGCAGAAGAACAGAATAGCTGTGGGATAGATGAGGCCTTTAGACTATCTCTGTGAATCCTCCCTGTCTGTTCTTCTCTCCGCGTCAATCCGTGAAAGCTCCGGCGTTTTTACCGGAAGTCTGCTTCCCCGCCGTTATCCTGTTATCATGTCTAATCTTTTCTCAGCGGTCTCTGCGTTCTCCGCTTCTATAAAATCGAAAGCCAGTCCCTTTTCTGGCAGAATCGGGTTTCAGATGTTATAATAGGAACATGTTTTCCGATGAATGGTTATCTGAGGTTGGCTTATGAGAGATTTGACGAGAATTACATTCGATCCGGAAGTGATGGGAGGAAAGCCCTGTATCCGTGGGATGCGCGTGACGGTCGGTACGGTGGTTGGTATGTTGGCCTCTGGTCACAGCAGACAGACGGTTCTGGAGCAGTATCCCTACCTTGAGTCTGAAGACATCGACCAGGCCCTGGCCTATGCTGCCTGGCGTTCTGAGGAAATTGACATTCCCTTTCCCCAAGCCTCATGAAGATACTTGATCGACATGAATCTTCCACCCAAATGGGTAGACCTGCTGAGAAAGGCCGGTCATGAGGCGGTTCACTGGTCCGACGTTGGGCCCATGAACGCGCCTGACCGAGAGATCATGGCCTATGCAAAGGTCCACGAATTCGTAGTCTTTACCCATGATCTCGATTTTGGTGCCATTTTGGCTACCACAGAGGCGGCTGGCCCCAGTGTGGTTCAGTTGCGTACCCAGGATGTTCATCCGGATCATCTTGGAGCCCTGGCTATATCGGTATTCACATCATTTGAACACCACCTCGCGTCTGGTGTCTTAATTAGTGTAGATGAAGCCCATCATAGAGTTCGCATCTTGCCAATAGGCTAGTACGAATTCATGTTTGGTTTCCGATTGTTGAGTTTTGATTGGGCTACGTCCGCAGGGGAGGGGAAGGAGGGCTAAAAGAACGGTAGAATATCGAAGATCTCCACAGGACGCCTTACGGCGGAACAAGGCAGGACGAATGCTAAGGCCCCTAGAGAAACGGTGCTAATCAGCGTTGATCCTTCGGCTGTGCTCAGAGCCTGCCCTGAGCCTGCCGAAGGGACGGCGTCAGCGTTCAGCGGTTTCTTTTCATATGATCCGCCGTTATCCTGTAGTCCGAAAGAGCCACTTTTGGACGGCTTGTTATTCTCTTTGGGGCAGGATATAATCCTGGCGTGGTTTCTTGGTCAGAGCAGCTTACTGTCTTTTTGTTCTGGAAAGAGGCGATTCTATGGGACAAACAAAAGATGAGGGCATAAGTCGGCGCAGTCTTCCTAGCGGTGGCGGCCGGGTAATCGCGTTTCCGGAGATTGTACCAGCTACTGCGCCCGGCACCGTGAGCAGGCGCGCGGCCAGTGAGCCGATGAACTGAAATGCCCGTTAATAGGAGATAGATTATATGGAACTCGAAGGCAAGGTGGCAGTCATAACCGGCGCCTCGAGCGGCATCGGTGACGGTGTCGCGCGAGAATTGGCTACAGCCGGCATGAGGCTGGTGCTCACGTCCAGGCGCAAAGAACTGCTCGACAAGCTCGCCGCACAGCTCGATACCGATACAGCCGTCGTAGCCGGTGACATTACCGACGAGTCGTTGCCGCAGAAGCTTATTGACACGGCGATCAAGACGTTCGGCTCGTGTGACGTCGTCTTCAACAACGCCGGCATAATGATTGTCGGCAGCGCCGAGGATATCGATCTCGAAGCGGTGTGCCGGATGGTGCGCATCAACGTGGAGGCGGTGTATCGCCTGGCTATTATCGCGATGCGGCATATGGTAAGCGCGGGCGGCGGCTATCTGATCAACACATCGAGCATCCTCGGCATGAAGGTGCGCCAGACAACCGGCGCTTACGCCGGCACCAAGTACGCCGTCGAGGCGCTGACCGAAGACTTGCGTATGCAGGCGGCCGGTACGGGTGTACGCGTCTGCGCGCTCGAGCCGGGACTTGTCGAGACGCACCTTCAGGACCACTTCCCGGTTCACCCCAAGGATATGCTCGACATCAAGGCCCTTGTTCAGCCGGCAGACATCGGCCGGGCCATCCGCTTTATGCTCGAACAACCTGACCACGTGGCCATCCCGCGCATTCTTGTGATGCCCACCGATCAGGGGATGTAGCAGTGCTCCGGCTTTTGTCACCACGCTAATGCAATTGCGGCCTGAAGCCGAGCCGCAACCGAAGCAGAGCATACCCGGGTAATCTTCGACAAGCCCGGGCCAGCGATTTTGTCGCCAACTTCAACGAGGCGCAGCAAGGCGACCGCGTCCGCCAGACCCGGCGGACCAGGATTTCGCAATGGGTGATTCTTGACTGTCTCTGGAGCTGCTTTCTATTTCTTCTTGTGTCTCTTTCGAGGGCGGGATTGGATGGCTTTGAGATATTTCTGGCTTTTTCTGAGCCCCAGCTGGAGCGCCTTGGTCTTGATCGAGCCTTCGGACCGATTGAATTGCCTGGCCAGCTCGTCGGTCGTCATGTCCGGATAGAGTTTTGCCAGCAGCTTCAGATCGTCCTCGGTCCAGTAGCGGTAGACGTCCGTCTTCATCCCCATATCATATGCTTTTTGCCTGACCGCGGTCAGAGGCCTGTTGAGCCGCTCGGCGATCATCTTAATGTTGCCCAGCGGATACAGTTTCTTCAGTAGCTTGATGTCATCCGGCGTCCATGACCACGGGCCTTTGATCAGCTTATTTTCTGCTTCTTTTGCCATTACAAAACCTCAATCATTAGCCAGCTTCCAAGCTCGTGCAAAATAAAGGTCAGCCTGGCCGTAAAGTTCCCAACGCAACTACACCTCCTCCTGATTTAGCCATATCACACGATAGCGGTAATTATGGGCAATTGCTGTTTGGCTGTCAAGTACATTTGCAGGATTCTTCACAGACGTTCACGCCGGTGCTAGCGCGAGATTCCCGAGCCGGGACGTCTCGAACTTGAACGTCAGCTTGACCGCGCAGGTTCGAACATTATCGAACCTAAGACGGCCGCCTATTTGTTTTTTCTTCTGCAAATCGTCCCTTATCGGCTGGATTTCCGCATCTTGGGAAAAAATCATATTCTTCTAATTTAGTAGTCTACATTTGGCCTTTGGCAAACGCTATATACTATAGAAGAGCGGAATTTTTCGGGTTTTCAGCCGCCGCAATGGACGATTCGGTGCTTGTAGCGTTTGTAAGGAGTTGTACATGCTGCAATATGAACAGACTCAAGAGAGCCTCATGAAACTGATCTGGCTGGCCATCGAGCCGGACATTCAGGATCTTGTTGACCGCGAACTGCAGGTCTTTAGCAAGATCCCGGAGTATCACCAGCAGGCCTCGGAGCTGATTCGCCTGCGAGGCCAACGCCGGGCCACCAGCGACAGAACGTCCAAGAACTGACAGGCTGAGATTGATTGGCGAGTTTCGATTGTCGATTGCCGATTTTTGGCTACCAAATCGTAAATCACTCATCGAACATGAATTGCTGGGACCATGCGAAGTTTTCACGCAAGTTCCCACCGTCATCCCGGCTCCAGGTGTTCACCCGGCAGAGTTGCGGCAGCCGAGCCCTGGCTGCTAGCTCCGGCTCAAATCGCGGCAGCCCCCGGCGGCCCGCAGCCTCCCGAGTAATTTGTCCAATTGAGTTTCCATGTCCAGACTCTGTCTTATACTGGAAAATACGATACGCATGGAGAATAGTCTGGCTTGACACTGTGAACCTTTGTTAGAGTTGAACTCTTGCATGAGCTTTGTCAAGGCTTGGAATCAGGAGTTTTCCTGCGATGATCATGGCGGCCGAGCAAGCGCATCGGACCGATATTTGAGACAAAGGTGGAGAAATGAGCGACATAGGCGATCGATTTCAACAGCAAACTAAATATGATCCGGGGAAAATGCCGGGGCACCAACTCAACTGGGAAACCAAACCCCAATTGTATAAGGAGTATGCCGAGGCGACGAAGATCGAGCTTCCATCGTTTCAGCCCGCTGAGGAGATGAGTCTGGACCAGACGCTCAAACAGAGAAAGAGCGTTCGCGATTTCCAGGACAAGCCGATCAGCAAAGGCCAACTCGCATATCTGCTCTGGGCCTCCACCGGCATTCAGCGTCTCGAGGGCGGATACGAGTTTCGCACGGCCCCGTCAGCCGGGGCTTTGTACCCTATAGAAACCTATCTGGTGGTCAATAATGTAAAGGCAGTCGAGGCCGGCATCTACCATTACTCCATCCGGTCTCATCAGCTCGAACAGTTGAGACGGGGAGACTTTAGTCGACAGATCGCCGCAGCGGCTTTGGGCCAGACAATGTGTGCGACCGCCTCGGTGGTCTTTGTATGGTCGGCCGTATTTGAACGCTGCAAATGGAAGTACGGCCAGAGGGCCTACAGGTACATCTACCTCGACGCCGGCCATATCGCCGAGAACCTCGCTCTGGCGGCTGTGAGTCTAAACCGCGGCAGCTGCGAGATTGGGGCCCTGTACGACGAAGAGGCAAACGCGGTCGTTGGCGTCGACGGAATCGATGAGAGCGTCATCTGCATGGCCGTGGTCGGAACCCCGGCGTGACGACATGCTCAGCCCAGGGAGCAGTTTTTGTATGCGTGAGATGGATGAGGTTTTCAGAGCTTTGGGCAGATCGAGGTTTCGAAGCCGGTTTCAACTCTCCGGCAAAGAGGCGGATTACCTGAGGCAAAAAGGACTGGAGACGATCATCGAGCATGCCCGTGATCTTGTCACTAAACGATTGGCCGACGCTTGCCCGGCCAACGACGGGCGCCAGACGCCTATGAGGAACCATCCTGTCTTTGTCGCTCAGCACGCCACCGGCACGTGCTGTCGCAAATGCCTGGAAAAATGGCATCACATTCCCAGGGGCAGACCGCTCACGGAGACGGATATCAGCTACGTGATCGAGGTCTTAACGCGCTGGCTTCTCGCCCAGAAAGTTGCACCACCGGCATCCGGCCAGGAGGGCCTTTGCTGAACATTGTCCGAAAAAAACCTTGCATTTGGCTGCCGATCACTTACACTTCAGGCATCAAGAGTGACGATCAAATGTAGCTCAAGGAAGACTTTGGGGACTCAGAGGTCAAGGACGATATGTCGGCAAGAAATCCAAAAGTGGTAGTAATTGGCGGCACGTATGTTGACATGGCGATACGTTGCGGCCAGATCCCGGCGCCTGGCCAGAGCGTCACTGGCTCAGCTCTCTCCTACACCCCCACCGGTCCGGGGCCGAACCAGGCCGTCGAGGCTG
>LJTR01000006.1 GCA_001303465.1 Phycisphaerae bacterium SG8_4 | reverse complement strand
CGGGCTTGCGCGGCACAAATTTGACCGAGCGCACCTGTTCGATCATTCGCATAAGCGCGTCTTTGCTTTTCTGGTCTTGGCGGTCTTTGGCGAGACTGATGTCGGCGCGCCATAACTGGCGTTGCGGCGAATTGTTCGGCTCGCCGGCCACGACAAGATCGCTGCGGACCGAGTCATAGCCAGACTCGGGGGTTGGGTTCGCAGAGGCAGTGCCCATAAGAGACGTCAGCAGGCGCAGTGGCAACAACGTCAAGCACATGACAAAAAGCCAAGACTTACCAGTCAAGGTCCCGGAGCCCTTGAGTTTCGAATCGTACTTGTGTCTCTGGTCTTTGCTGTTCATTGTTATTTCCATTGGCCGGAAAGGGCCAACGCCGCTTTGTCATAATCCTTCTGGAAGTTATAGGCCGCCGCCAGGAGTCTGAGAGCTTCTTGCCTTGTCGCGGGCGGCAGGTTGGAATTCAAGAGCTGCAAGCACAGTGATACAGCCTGAGAACTTCGCCCCAGCTTCAGGCATACGTCAGCCAATTCCAGAGCAGTCTGCTGCGCCAACGATCCCGGACCGACGACGGCAAGGATTTCACCCAAGTGCCTGCGAGCATCGTCGAGATTGCCCTTGGCGATATTGCACTGAGCCAGTTCGAAGGCTATTCTTGCACCCAGTTGTACGTCTGAAACATATTCCGCCCTGTCGCGCAGAGAAAGGATGGCCGTGTCCACCAGGCCCAGGAGCCGGTAAACCTTGCTCCTGAGCAGAAGCATATCCACAGATTGTTCCTTGGACAGGGCGACAGAACGTACGTTCTCAAGCACGGCAAGTGCCTCTACGAACTGTTTCTGTTCTATGTGTCCGGTCACCAGCGCTGTGATTGCCTCGACATACTGTTGCCTAGAATTGTGTTCCACCAGCGCATATTGAAACGCATCGCAGGCCTTCTCATACCGCCCTAACGCGAGATTTGCCTGGCCCAGCATGAAATGCGCCGAATACAGGTTTTCGTTTTCATCATCTCGGGCTAAATCGATGTAGCGAGTGAGCCAATTTGCCGCATCTACATATACTTGTGTCTCATAGAAGCATCGTGCTGCTCCCATGGCAGCGGCAGTTTTGGATTCCCGAGACAGTCCAAAATTGTACACCCTTTTGTACACCAGCGCCGCCTCGGCCGTGAGCCCGGCCTCCATCGTTGCATCTGCGAGATTAAGATACGCCTGCCCGTAGATGTCACAGTCGTCATATTGCTCAACAAGCTGCTTCAAGTCTTCTCGCGCGCCTTGATAGTCACGCAAGCCCGATTTCACTTTGCTCGAGTGGAACAGGGCGAACGGCGCCAGCTGCGTCTGCGAAAAGCGATTGGCCACCAACTTGTACTCGGCAATGGCTTCGGTTGGCCTTGCCGCCTGCGATTGCAGGAGCCCCATCATAAAATGCGCGTGTCCGAGCCGTTGGTCGCTGTAAAAAGTCAGCACGAATTTCTGCCAAAGTGAAATAGCCTGCTGACTGAGAAATGAAATGTGCTCGCGCAGGGACGTGTATACGGTCGGATCATAAATGCTCACTTTCTCTTTACCCGGATCGTTCTCCGGATGCGCCAGCAGGCCAACAGAGCCGGCCGCAGCCAAAGTTATCTGCTGGGCCGTAGCCGCCGGCAGATACAAGCTGACCGGCCTCTGCCGAAGAGCATCCTGTGAACCCAGGGCCGATGGGCCGTCGAAAGCCCAGTGGATGTCAAGCTCCGCGCTGGCGGCGAATTTCGCCAGCAGTTCCTCAACCGGTGCACCGTATGAAGTCACAGCCCAGCGGGACGGATATGCGAGCTTTCGAATTCTGGGACCGAGCAGTCCCTTGCCCAGCTGCTCCGAGCCCGAACTGATGGCCCTGCGCAGCTGGGCCTCGTTCAATCCGGTAAAGGGATCCAGCGACGCAGTGTGACCGGCCCACAGATCTTCAGGAAGGTCGGACTCGGCATGGCTCAGCGAAAGAATATGACGTGTCAGGCATTCGGCAACCAAAAACTGGCAATCGCACTCCAAAGCCAATACCCAGTCATCGTCAAAGTCCACGGCTTTGATCAGAGCAAGAGCGTTAT
This sequence comes from Phycisphaerae bacterium SG8_4, assembly GCA_001303465.1. GTDB lineage: Bacteria > Planctomycetota > Phycisphaerae > Sedimentisphaerales > Anaerobacaceae > SG8-4. Next base: position 23,489 of record LJTR01000006.1, on the reverse strand, counting down.
AAGCCCTGGTTCTGGCCCTCAAGTACCTTTTTCTCCTTATCTCGAGAAGGCTGAGGCGAAAGTTGGCCACCGTTCTGACAGCAGGCGAGGGACTGCGCGAGATCGTCACCAACAAACGGCTGGCTTGTTCGGAGTCCCCGACTTCGAGCGAACAGACAGCCATTCTCAACTGAAGAAAATCCCGGAGAAGCTCCTCGTGCGCCGGCAGAGCCTCGCGAAGCTGTCGGTACGCGTCGCGTGCCTGTTCATAGTCTTCTTGCAGAAAGAAGCTATGGGCAACTTCCAGAGACACAGGTTGTGCAAGTGAGATCACGCCCTCGGGCTCCTCGGTTCGCTCTGGTTCGGCCTTAACCGACTCAGCAACCGGCGGCTCAGAAGCGGGGCTCTGTTGAGAATCCTCCGTCACGTTCTCGACGGGTTTCGGTGCCGGGCTGCCAGGAAGGGCCGAAGGGTAATTAACCAATACGTACACAAGCATCGACGCGACGGCCAGAATGCTCAGCACAAGCAACCTTTGAACAGACGAAAGACGTTTGGGCCCAATTGCACCTTTTCCAGACTGACGATTGAGAGCCGGATCAACCGCAGAATCCTCAGCAAAATCTTCCAGAAGCTTGTAGAAATCCTCGTCCCCGGCAAATACATCATGTGCCGAGAGTTGTTCATGGGCGGCCAGAGCCACAAAATCACCCGGCGCTGCAGGCTGCTGCACAAACATACTTTCTGCCGGCTGCGGTTCGGCTATACTCTCATTGAGAACGGTCTTTTGCTCTTGGGTTGCCATAGCTACAAACATCGCCCCGGATGCGGAGAGATCTCTCACAGGTCCGTCCAAACATATCAGGGCGCATTCTTACAACACGTTTCATAGGGCAACAGCAATAATTGTGCCAAAGCGGGACAAAGACAAAACGTCAGATCAGTTTCGGAACTGCTGGCACGCAAAGTGCATTTGCAGTCTGCGGCTGGTTAATTTGGGCTCTGAAAGCGGTGTCGTGATTCTATACGAACCGACAGATTTTCAGACAAATGGCGTGCCTTCGAAATCCCGTCAGCATGGGGCGGGTTCGTGCAAAGACGAGATCAAAACGTCATCTCGGTTTGCCGGTCTTCGCGCTTCGGCGCAATGTGATTCTCTTTCGATATTGTACTGCTTGACTTTGGCATAGAGAGTGGCTCTGGTGATGCCGAGCAGCGCAGCGGCTCGTGTCTTTTGCCAGCCTGTTTCCTTCAGCGCACGGGCGATCAGCTCGCGTTCGGCCCTGGCCAGCGAGAAACCTCTGATCAGGCCGCTCGAGGGGCTCTGCGACGCCTGGGCACACTCAGTAGGATCAAGCACAATGCCGCTCAGTCCTATTTTGTCCGTCGTCTCCAGGAGGATGGCCCTTTCGATTACATTGCGCAGCTCCCTGACATTACCGGGCCAGTGATACCTCTCAAGATTCTCGATGGCCAGCTTCGTCAGCGAGGTGACTTTGTCGCGCTTCTCCGGGCAGATTGCCGACGTCTTCAGGAAATACTCAGCCAACAGCTTGATGTCATCCCTCCGCTCTGGAGCTCTCAGCGGAGCAAGGACGATCGGGCCGATGTTCAGACGGTAATACAGATCCTCTCTAAACCGCTTTGCCTCGACTTCACTCTTGAGATTGCGGTTGCTCGAGGCAATTATCGTGGCTTTGCACTTAATGTCCTTGACACCCCCGACTTTTCGAAAGCTGCGGTCCTGCAACACGCGCAGTAGTTTGGCCTGCAGGTCCACAGGCATCTCGGATATTTCATCCAGCAAGAGCGTCCCGCCACCTGCCAACTCCAGCAGTCCGGTCTTATCACGATCAGCCCCCGTAAAGGCGCCTCTGACGTGACCAAAAAGTTCACTTTCGAGCAGACTGGCGGTCAAGGCCGCGCAGTTGACCGCAACAAACTGCTCACCGGCATGTCTTACCGTATGAATCGCTTTAGCTACCAGCTCCTTGCCGGTCCCTGTCTCTCCAACTATCAAAATCGGATTGCAGCGACTTCCGGCCACAAGCTTGATCATCTTAAGAGAACTGACCATAGCCTCGCTCTTGCCGACCATTGAGACCGAGCAGGCAATATTCTCGGCGAAAAAACGCTGCGCGTATTCTTCCGAGTCCTCTATCGAGCTGAGATTTTCGCAGTCCGTCTGGCGCCCGGCAATTCCAGATGCATCTTCTATCCTGTCAATAATTCGCTCCATCTGCACGTAGTCCTTGCTTGTCTGCAAGTACCCGAAAGCTCCCCCCTGCAAATACTCCGAAGATGACCCGCTGGGCCGACCCTCGCTGCCAACAATCACGACAGGAACACTGCCAATCCTTTTGTCGGCCTTGTCCAGGAACTCACCAATTCGCCCCGGGCCAAACCGCTGGTCGAAAAGAACCAAATCAGGGTTGACCGTTTGAACAATATCCAAGGCATCTGCCAAGTCGTCCGCCCCAAAAACTTCCCGGCTATAGCGTTGAGCCAACTGTTGAATATCTGGGTCTTTACTTACTACTGCAACTCTAGATAAGCTCATAAATGCCTAAGCCACAACCATCATTTTGGGTCCAGTCATTCTTGCATGACAACGGGTGTTTTGAGTTTGCACAAAACGTGTCAACCCAAAGGCATAAATCGACAGACAGTTGGAAACAACTTTAATCTTTTTATGGGACGGGCCAATAATGTCACGAATCCAGTCCGAGACAGTGACACGGCAACAGCGTGTTATAATTTTATAGGACATCTGGCGTCCGTTCGGCAAAGAGTTCTTCCATACCAGACCTACGGCCCACAGGCGTAAATCATGGCCGGATACTGTGACTTCTTATGGGACGTCAACCTGCGAATCTTTGACGGCGAACAAAACGACAAATACTTCGGTTCAACTGCGGTCTTTCGGCGGCAAGATCTTCCGCAATTACGGAAAATATTTCCGCCGCAGAATTTCGACAAGAAGTGTAGTCGTCCTCCGCGCCCAGGTCTTATCGGTTGCTAACACTCTTTCTTGCAGGCAGTTGCACTTTGCAGAAAACCTCAGGCTATGCGTATGGCACGACAGTTGCTGTCCGTACTCCGTTGCCTGCGCAAAGACGGCGCGTTTGCTCGGCCAAATTAAGGTTGGCCGTTGGCAGCCGAATCAGACTGGTTATTGGACGTTAGAGTAACAGCATTAGGATGAAACGATAATGACTTCAGTATCGCAGATAAAATCAGCAAGCGATATCCAGATGGACTACATGAAGCTTCTGGTGACAGAGCTGCAGAATCAGAATCCACTGGAACCGCTGGACAATAATCAAATGGCCTCCCAGTTGGCACAGTTCTCGCAACTGCAGCAACTCGAATCGATGGATTCCAGCTTCGCAAATATCCTGGCTGTCACTGAACGGACTTATGCCAACTCACTGATAGGCAGGGAAGTTTCATTTATGGCTGAGACACAGAGCGGCACAAGGGAACCCGCAACCGGCACAGTCGATGAAGTTATCATCAGTGACACCGGGGCGATAACTCTGGCTATAGGAAATGACATTGCAGCCCTGGCAGACGTGATTTCAGTCAAGAACTAATTAGGTCAGTGGTTTCGAGTTTCGGTACAGGGAGAAACAAGAATGAGTTTCACGTCATCAGCCGGAATCACGGGACCACAAGCTGGCCAGGATATGTTTGGGGTCGGCGGCATTAATCAGGTTGATGTGGACCGCTCTGCCCGGAGATCCGAGAGGGCAACCTTCTCCGATCTGCTCAACGAAACGATCCTGAGGGCATCACAGCCGGCACCCCGCGTCAGCCAAACCGGCGATCTGCAAGCAGGCCAGGGCTCTGGCACCGACAGACCGTCCACAAGCATCCCCAAAGGTAAGATCGTGAGCACTGGCAATCCTCTGCACATGGCGATCGAAGGAGAAGGCAGCTTCGTGTTGAGCGACGGCCAACGCAACCTCTACACTCGTACGGGCTTGTTCGCGGTCGATGCAAACTTCAATCTCGTTGATCCTGCCACCGGCTATCTCGTCAAGCGCGTTGGGTCCGAGGGTGAAACCGACGGCTTCCAGACGCCGGGCTCCAGTAATATTCGCATCCCCTACGGTATGGCAATGCCGGCAAAAGCTACTTCAGAAGTAGCAATCTCGGGCAATCTCAGGGCCAATACGGCGTATTTCGAGAAATCCGCACCGCCTCCAGAGGCATCCAGCAGCATTGATATCACGGTTTATGACTCTCAGGGAGGCAAACACGTCCTCTCGGGAGCGTTTGTCAGAACGGACGTCCCCCACAAATGGGATTTGGTGCTGAAGCCACCTACTGGCGAGATAGCAATGCCAAAGAGGCGTATCAACGGTATCAGCTTTGATCCTGATAACGGCAGCTTCAAAGGTCTGACGGACCCAGATTCAGCCTACTTTACGATAACTTTCGGCAATGACGTATCGAATCCGCAGACAATCCGGATGAACTTCGGCACTCCGGGAAGGCTGGACGGATTGACAGAGTTTGCCGGCAATTTCACCGCAGCAGTAAAGAACCAGGACGGCTACGGGCCGGGTAGACTCTCTTCGGTCTCAGTCAATGATGAGGGCACTGTCGTCGGAGTCCTCTCAAGTGGCATCAAGAAGAAGATCGCCGCAGTACAGATAGCCACGTTTCGGGATACATCAGCTCTGGAACGTCTCGAGAACGGCTATTACATTACCTCTGCCGGTTCGGCCCTGCCCGTAGCTGGCAGAGCAACGGCGAATGGCGCAGGTGCCGTTCGCAGTGGCATGCTGGAGAAGTCGGATTCCGACGTAGCCTCAGATTTCGCCAATATGACGCAGTCTCTGAACCGCTACCACACTAATGACATATTGCGAGAATTGGTCAATTTTACCAGATAGTGAGTTTGGAAACTAAGATGATGATCACAATGCCCACGATTACTTCACGAGCCGGCGCCGTGATTTTGGCGTTGACACCGATTGAGCGTTGGCAAGCCGTGCGTCGCCTTGGTGGCGGTATTGTGGGTGACCGATCCTTTGTCCTTGTGTGCGGGGCCATGTTGATCGTATTGATAGTCTTGCTGATCGTGGCCAGCTACAGCCGCAGGAAAAAGGATCGAAAACTGGCCACTGAGTTGTTCAGAACGTATGCCGACAGACGAGGCCTTAGCCAGCGTGAGCGCACCATTCTGCTGGAGATAGCGCGCAGAGCAAAGGTCAAGCGAAGCGAGTCAATTTTCACGTTGGCAAGCGCTTTCAGCCTTGGAGCAGCCAAAATAACAGATGAAGCCCTTGCAGCGAAGGGAGCGCAGGCGAGCAGACACCTGAGGTTCGAACTGACCGTTTTGCGCGAGAAGCTGGGGCTTCAAGAACGAGTTTCGGGCTCGATAGGCTCGGACGCAACGTTGAACAAGCCGAGCAGCCGGCAGATTCCCATAGACAAGAACCTTCAGATCATACGCCATGAGCATGAACCGGCCGATATTGAGGCTACCGTAATAAAGAACGACGATATCGAACTGGCCGTGAGATTGAGCAGGCCGCTTGAGGCCGGCCCGGGCCAGGAGTGCCGCATACACTACTATTATGGTGTGTCCGTCTGGGAGTTTGACGCCTCTGTGGTTACCTGCGACGGCGAGATTCTGGTGTTAGCTCACAGCTATGATGTGCGGTTCATAAATCGCCGGCGCTTCTTCCGTGTTGCGATGAGAAAGCCGGCCCTTATCGCGAATTTTCCATTCACAAAGACGTTGCGGTCAGCCGAGAACGAGGATGAATCGGCGGCAGACAATATACCATACAGTTGGGGAGCACCGGAATTTGTCCGTGCGACTGTTACTGAACTGGGTGGCCCCGGACTTCGCGTGGAAACGAAGCTGGAAGTGGAAGTGGGCGACAGAGTGCTTGTAGTACTGAAAATGAGTGAAGAATCCGCCGTCGACCGCCGCCGCGTTTCGCCGTCGTCGGGGCGCAGGACTGTACGCTCATCGAAAATTGTTGAGGATATTGGTGAGGTCAGGCGCGTCGAGGCCGTTGGAGATGGATTCTCCATCGCTGTCGAACTGACCGGACTGAGCGATTCAAATATCAACGAGCTTATTCGCGAGACCAATTCGACTTCCATGGGAGCCGACGCCAGCGAGAATGACATGGTTGTCGAAGTAGCAGGGCAAGTAGCTGTGTAAAGGATATAAGATGTCGGAACTTACGACTGGAGCTAGTGCGAGCATTGCTGCACTGACGCGGGAATTTGAGACTATTGCGCACAATCTGGCAAACGTCAGCACGGTCGGATATAAGCGTAAGAGCAACGCGTTTTCGGTATCTCTCGATCCGCAAGAGTCCTATTCGCCCGGCACAACCGATTTAGACTCCCTGTATGATTTTTCCCAGGGCCCTATGGTTGAGACGGGCAGGCCCCTTGATTTCGCCCTTTACGGGAAAGGCTTTTTTTCGTTAGAGACGCCCGAAGGGCCTCTCTACACACGTAACGGCATGTTCAGCAGAGATCAAAACGGGCAAATAGTCGATTCCGTAGGACGGATTGTGGCAGGTCAGTCCGGTCCAATTGCGATACCGAACAACATAGCGGACTCACAACTGTACGTATCGAGCGACGGAACGATAAGTGCCGGCAATACTGTTATCGGCAAATTCATGCTCGTTGATTTCGCCGATGACGAGAGCAAGCTTGTGCCTACCGGCGATAGCTCTTACCGGATGCCGGATGCGTCCATAGAACCGCTAGAAGCCGAACGCCTGGTGGTGAAACAGAAATTCCAGGAGGCATCCAACGTCAAAATAATCGAGGAATTAGTGGACATGATATTTGTGACCAGGCTGTATCAGGCAAACATGAAATCCATAACAGCACAGCAGGAAGCTACCGGCAGTCTCATGGGCGTCGCGATGGGTCTATAAATCACGGAGATGTAAGGAGAACAGTCTATGTTGAGAGCATTTTCCACGGCGGCCACCGGCATGACCGGCCAGCAGACGATGGTGGACGTAATCGCCAATAATCTTGCCAACGTCAACACATCAGGCTTTAAGCGCAGCCAGTTGAACTTCCAAGACTTGCTCTATGTCACCTTGGAAGAAGCCGGCACAGAAATAGCCTCGGGCATAAATTCACCCAGTGGCATAGAAATAGGCAGTGGAGTCCGTGTCGCATCAACGGTAAAGGTTCACAGCGCCGGTGAACTCCAGAACACCGCCAATCCTCTGGACATTGCTATTGCCGGCGAGGGCTTTCTTCAAATATCGCTGCCCAACGGTGATTTGAGGTACACGCGCGACGGCTCGCTGCAGGTAAACGCCAACCGCGAGCTGGTCACAGCGACCGGATACACGCTGGTCCCGTCTATCACTATTCCGGCAGACTCCACGGTGAGCATCGAAAAGGACGGAGGCGTCAACATTACCGATGCGACAGGCAATCAGTCGGTCGTGGGCACAATCCAACTGGCCCGGTTTGCAAATCCATCGGGGCTCTCGAGCGAAGGCGGCAACCTGCTGGCAGAAACCGCTGCAAGCGGCACACCTACGACAGGAACGGCGGGAGATAACGGCTTCGGCACCATACAGTCCGGATTCCTGGAGAAGTCCAATGTGCAGATGGTGACCGAACTGGTCAATCTCATAACCGCCCAGAGAGCGTATGAGATAAACTCGAAGGCCATCACAGTAGGCGACGAGATGCTTCAAACAGCCAACAGTATCGTCAGATAAGGGCTTAACATGAGCCAAAGAGACAATACGAGCACTTATGAATACGTCAAGCGGAGGCTATTGGCAGCCTGTTTGGTCACCACGTGCACACTTTTGTGCCAGGCATCTGCCGAGAACAGGGCCGATAGTCCGAAAGAGGACTTTGATCTGAAGATTTACCTGCCGAGAGAGGTCACCGTCAGGGACAGTTCCTTGAGCCTGGCCCAGGTCACCATCATCCGAGGCGACGCATCTCTTGGGGCCAAGGCCGGCAAGATCGAATTGGGTAGAATTTCTGTGCCGGGCCAGAAGGTCGTTATCGAGAGGTCAACACTTCTGAGCAGGTTGGCGTGCAACGGCATTCCTGTATCGAGGGTAAAGCTAACAGGCGCAGAGAAGATCGCTGTGAAGCAACTATACAAGACTGTCAGCGGTGATCAGTTCGTTTCTCTGGCGAGTTCTTTTCTAACGAGCAATACCGGCCGCGATTCGGCACGCCAATGGGACCCGATACACGCACCCAAGGACTTCGTTGTTTCCGGCCCGGCCAAAGACATCAAGTTTTCTGCGCGATTGGCGCCCAGCAACGTCAAGAACCAGGCGAAAGTTGAGATTGACCTTCTGTCCGGCGGCAAGAAGATTGCTGTACGAGAGGTTACCTTCACACTGAGATACAGATCTCGCCAGGCGGTTTCAAAGATTGACATCGCAGCAGGCCAGATCCTCAGCCAGGAAAATGTCAAGATTGAAGAAAGGCTCTCGGATCGTCCCGAGCCGGCCGGCTGGAAGCCGCCCTTTGGGCTGGTTGCCAAACGCCCGCTGCCGGCAAACATGGCGATTCGCCCGCAAATGGCCGGCCCTGTCCGGGCCCCGATTATCGTCCGGCGCAATCAAACCGTTCTGATTCGGATTGAAAGCCCCGGCTTTCTGATAACGGCTGCCGGCACAGCTCTGCAGGACGGTAAGGCCGGAGAGCATGTAAGAGTCCGAAACGTCGATTCCCGACGGGTAATCATTGCAAAGATTAATGCAGACGCAAGCGTTGAACCGGTGTTGTAGAGACACCGTTTGCCATGAATCACAGAACGCAAAATCGAAATAAAGGAGATAGCATGAACAACAAAAGAATCTTCCTGCTGGTCTTGACGGGCTGGGTGCTCTTGGCGACAACGTCCTCGCACGCAGGTTCTATCTGGGCCAAGAGAAGCAAGGACATTAGAGCGGTTTACGCCGACGATGTCGCTCGTCAGGTGGGCGACGTTCTGACCATCACAATCACCGAAAACAGCAAGGTCGACAACAAGGCAAAAAGAGATCTCGAAAAGGAGACTGACCGATCTACTGTTTTCAACGGAGAGCTGGGCAAGTTCGCCGATATCGGCGACTTCGGCATCACTGCCACCTCAGACAATGAATTGAAGAGCAAGGCCGACTACAAGGATGAACGCAAGTTCGAAGACCGCATTACGGTGGTTGTAATGGACATCCTTCCGAATCGCAACCTTGTCGTCATGGGCAGTCGCACTCGCAACATTGCCGGCGACATCCAGACTATCGAAGTGTCCGGCATTGTCCGGCCGAGCGATATCGCCTTCGACAACACGGTCAAGAGCGAGCAGATAGCGGACTTCAATCTTCTTTCCAAGAACGGCGGAGTTTCGGCGCCGTACACCAAACCGGGCTGGTTCGGAGCGATACTCGATGTGATCTGGCCGTTTTGATCATCCCGTACCTGCAGATCAGATTCTTCAAGAGTGATAGCTTATGAAACCGAAAAGAAGCAAACGAGCCGACAAGGCGAGCAACGCAGTTGCACTGGCAGTTTTTGCGATTGGGCTCTGTTCTCTCGTCTGCGGTACGGGGCGATGCGAGCGAATAAAGGATATCGTTGACATTCAGGGACTTCGGGGCAACCCACTTTCGGGGGTGGGGCTTGTCATCGGCCTTGCCGGATCCGGCGACTCCACACAGCTTTCGGCACAAATGTTGACAAATCTGCTCAGGGACTCAGGCCTTGTTCTCAATCCCAGCGCCTTGGCCAGCAAGAATGTTGCCGTAGTCTGGGTCACGGCGGAGCTGGGCCCGTTCGCTCGCATAGGCTCACGAATCGACGTCGACGTCTCGTCGATAGGTGACGCCAAGAGCCTCCAGGGTGGCAAACTTCTGCCGACTCCCCTGAAGGGGCTTGATGCTCAGATATACGCCGTGGCAGAGGGGGGAATCTCTATCGGCGGCTGGACAGCAACAGGTGATCAAGCATCGATCACCAAGAACCATCAGACTGTCGGGCGAATCCCCGACGGCGCGACGGTGGAAAAAGAAGAAATTGCCACATTTGTCGAACAAATAGCGGGCAACAGAGTAATCTCGCTCAATCTCAGGAACGTGGATTTTTCAACTGCAAGGCAGATCAGCCAGGCTATCAACCGGGGTTTTCCGGACAGTGCGGTCGTGGTTGACGCCGGCACTATCCAGGTCAAGATCCCAAGTGAGATTAGTCAGGCACAAATAGCCGGCTTCATCGACGACGCTACCAAAGGCGAGGTGAAGGTCGATGCTCCCGCGGTGGTGGTCATCAATGAGCGAACCGGCACGATTGTGGTCGGTGAAAACGTCGGCATATCCGCCGTGGCAATTTCGCAGGGCAGCCTGGTGGTAAAGATCAAGGAAAGCCAATTCGTATCTCAGCCGACCGCTCCTTTCTCCGACGCAGGCACCACGGCAATAGTCCCGGATACGTCAATAGGAGTTGAAGAGAAAGATGCCCATCTGATACCAATATCCAGGTCGGTCACCGTCTCGGAGCTGGCCAAGAACCTCAATGCCATCGGTGCGACACCAAGAGACCTTATAGCCATATTCAACGCCCTTAAGAAGGCCGGCGCTCTCCAAGCCAGGCTGGTGATAATGTAGGAGCACCTCTCATGGACAGCGCCAAATTGATACTAACCGAACCGGTCTTGCCGCCAGCGCAGTTGGAGCATATCGACAAATCGAAACTGGACGACGGCACAGACGAAAAGAAGAAACAAATAGCCAAGGATTTCGAGTCGGTCCTGCTCAACAAGCTTTTCGACCAAATGAGCAAATCTATTGGAAATTGGGGCTTTGAGAAGGACGGCTCTTCGGAACAGATCCAGGGAATATTCTGGCTCTACCTTGCCCGTGATATCGCAAACAACGGAGGAATGGGGCTGTGGAAGGACATCTACAAATCCATGACAGATCCCAATCACATAAACACTGCGGGAAGGTCACTGGACGGAAAAATATGAAAACCGCCACAATCGAAATAGAAGAGAAAGTCGATGAGCTGCTGGTTTGTCTGGAAGCCGACGTCCGGCACATACAAGAGAGTCTGTCGAACCTTAACGAGCTGCGCAGTCTGGTCATAAAACGTGACGATACCGCCCTGGAGAAGCTGCTCGAGAACATCCGAGCCGAGTCGAGCCGGTATGCCGATCACGAATCGGCCCGCCAGTCGATGCGCAAGGAGCTGGCTGATATTCTCTGCTGCAGCTTCGAGCAAATGACATTGTCGGCCCTCAAGGCGTACCTGCCGCAAGCGCAGAGAGAGCAAGTGGCCCGGGTTCAGAGACAGTTGAAAGCACTGACCAAGGAACTCAAGAAAGAACATCTTCGCACGACGTTGCTCTTGTCAGAATGCGCCAGGTTCAACAGCCTGCTCTTGAGGAGCATATTCGACCTCGGTCAGACAGGGGCCGTCTATTACAACTCCAACGGTGCAGCAAGACGTCAAATGGATACGGCTTTCATGAATTTACAATTATGACTGAACCATCTGGCACCTTCCAAGCTTGAGTTCACAGCCAACAGGCGCAAGATAGATATCGAGGACTCTTGGTTCGACCAGGGTTAAAGAATGAGCGGTATTGACATAGGATTGAGCGGCTTGAGAGCAGCTCAGAAAGCCTTTGCGGTAATTGGCAACAATATTGCCAACGCCGCCACAGACGGTTATCACCGTCAAAGAATAGAGTTGTCCCCATCCGACGTCATGCAAGCCGGGACGATCGCTATTGGCGGCGGTGTGGACGTCACCGGTGTTACCAGGGCGATTGACACCCTCCTGGAGCTGGAAATTCTCAGGCAACAATCGTCGCTAGGGCAGGTCTCGCAGGAACTTGCCACACTGGGCACGGTTGAAAGTGCCTTTGGCGAACTGTCGGGCACAAGCGGTTTGAGTGAGGCTATAGATAAATTCTTCAACGCCCTGGAGGATCTTGCCGCTCATCCTTCAGAGGTGATCTGGCAAAACCAGGCTGTGTCCTTGGCCGAGAACATGACTTCCAAGTTCAGAACCCTGGGAGAATTCCTGAGCACGCTTGAGACCCAGATTGAGTTGGAAGCCGACAACGCCGTCGATCAGATCAACCAGCTGGCCACTCAGATCGCCGAACTCAACGAAAAAATCAAAAGAAAAGAACTCATTGGCACACAGGTCAACAACCTGCGCGACCAAAGAGATCAGCGGATAACTGAACTGTCCGAGCTGGTGGGATTGGAAACCCAGGCCCAGGAATACGGCGTGGTTGACGTCAACATCGCTGGAATGCCCCTGGTGTCGGACGCTGCCGCTCTGACTCTGGAGGCAGGATTAACCGCGGCGACAAACGGCCAGCTTGGCATTTCCATCGAGGACGTTTACAACTACGACACGAACGTGCAAGGCGGGCGACTCGGTGGATTCTTGTCGTTGAGGAATACACTGCTCGCGGATATTAAGACCGACCTGAACAACCTGGCCAACGAAATTATCCAACAAGTAAATCAATACCATGTCCAGGGCGCCGGTTCTGACGGCTCGTTCACACAGCTTACAGGCTGGTCGGTGCCAAGCACAACCCTATCCGACTTTGTCCCGCCTGTCACAGATGGCAACATCTACCTGAGGGTAACCAATACGAGCACCGGTGCGGTGACACGAAACGCTGTCGCAGTCGATGCATCGACAGATACACTGAACACACTGGCCGCGGCAATTTCGCTCATCGCCGGTGTTAGCGCATCGGCGAGTTCGTCGAAGCTGATAATCTCGGCCGATGCCAACTACACGTTCGATTTCCTGCCTGCGGTCCTCCCGGCGCCCACAGCCAGCACCTTTACCGGAGGGTCACCTCCAACCGTAACCGTATCCGGCATTTATGCGGGGACACAAAACGACACCTTCAAGTTCACGGTCTCAGGCGCCGGAACTGTCGGCAACGGCACCCTTCAGCTTGAAGTTAGAGATAACGGCGGTGCCGGAAGCGTGATTGCCAACCTCTCGATCGGCAGTGGTTATGCCGCAGGCGACAGACTTGATGTCGGCAACGGAATAACGGTCACTGTCGGCGCAGGCGACTTCGGCGCCGGCGACAACTTCGATGTCGCTGCCTTCGCCGACACCGACACGACAGGAGTGCTGGCCGGCGCCGGAATCAACACGTTCTTCTCAGGCAATACCGCCTTGGACATAGCAGTTCGTCCGGAAATAACCAGCTCACCCGGCCGCATCGCGACAGCCCTGGGGGCGGATTTGACCGACAATGCCAACGCTGTGCGGATGGCGGCCATAGCCGATCAAGCCCTGAGCAATCTGAACTCTCAGACAATTCCAGAATTTTACCGTGAGCTGGTTACAGACGTAGGTGAGCTGATCTCGACCAGGAAGATGCGCGAGGACAACATAGAGACCATAGTGCAGGACCTGGGCAGTCAGCAAAGCCAGATAAGCGGCGTCAATATCAACGATGAGGCCGCCCGGCTGTTGCTCTTCGAGCAGATGTTCGGGGCGATGGCGAAGTATCTCGGCACGATTCAGGCGTCAATATCAACTGTAATGGAGATCATATAGGAAGAATGGAGCGTATCGCCGAGCACCGCGTGCGATACGATACGCGATAAATGAGCGGAGCACTTAGCAACATCTATAACAATATCAACTTTGCCTTGCATTTGAACACCGAGGCAATGATCCGCCTGCAGGAACAGGCATCCACCGGCTCGCAAGTGAATCGAAGCTCAGACGATCCTTCAGTTGCCTATCGAGTCCTGGGACTCAATTCTAAAGCGAAATCTATCGAGAACTACGCAGACCATCTCTCGGACGCCATCGGCGTATTGGAGTATTCTTCGACAGTCATTGAGCAGATGCTGTCATCCTTCAGGGACACAAAGGTAAACCTGAGTCAGGTTTCCAACGGCATCTACAACGAAGAGGCAAGGAAGCGGGCGGCAGAGGCGGTCAACAACACGCTTGAGGAGATAGTTATGCTGGCCAATTCCGAGCACGCGGGCCAGCATCTGTTCGGAGGAGGCAACACCGCTTCGGCGCCGTATCTCGTACAGCGCACCGACGGAGAAATAACCAGTGTGACGTACCAGGGCAGTTATCAAGATCGAAATATAGAAGTGGCGCCCAACGTGCAGTCGTCAGCTTTCTATGTTGGCGAGGATATCTTTCGGTCCGATGAGCGTGCCGCGCCCGTCTTCGTAGGCAGCACTGGTGCGGCAGGCGGCACGGGGACATCGAGCGTACACGGTTACACCTGGCTGACGGTAACCGGCGCTGCCGGCAATTACGACCTTTCGATCGACGGCGGCCTGAGCACTGTCAACACAGACGGCACAGATGCGAATCTGGCAGTAACTCACTCGACTACGGGAGAAATACTCTACGTTGACACAACACAGATAAGCGGTACCGGAGTCGACTTTGTGCGGGCGCCTGGGACTTATGACATTTTCAGCGCAATAATCAGCATTCGAGACATATTGAACAACGAAAACAACTTCTCCGAAACTCAAGTGCGAGAAATGATGGATAGCTCGCTGGACTCTCTTGACGAGATGAGTGAGCTTCTGCTCCGAGGCGCAGTCTCGATCGGATCGAGAATAGGTCTGCTGGATGACCTCAACGACAGCATCCAGAATGTCGAGTTTTATACCAAGGACGAGACTTCTCGTTTGGTGGAAGCCGATATTGCACAGATAGCCATAGACCTGTCTCGCCGTGACGTTCTTTACCAGATGTCGCTGTCAATTGCGGCGAAAGCCATGTCAGTGTCGCTTCTAGATTTTCTCTGATGACCACGGGGGGCCAGACAGACCGAAATTGGAACGTGCATGTTTGATATTTATACAAACTTGATACGGGCAGTGGTGAAACCGAAAGTATACCGCGGTGCACACCAGCGGTACGAGATTTGCACTATTGCCGGGGAGGTTCCCGGCAGAGCAACAGTTGGCTGACAAAGCAGGAGTGAAAAGAACACAATGATTACGGATCCAAACGACTCTGGCGAACAAGATGAAAATGTGATGCGTGACGACCTTGTCCACTACGAGAAGGGCCTGGAGCTGGCTGAAGCCGGAAAATACTGCCAAGCTCTCGAGTATATGCAGGAACATCTTCGCAGAACTCCGGACGATGCAGAAGTTCTCAATGACACCGGAGCGATTCTTTATTGCCTGGGCCGATCGGACGAAGCGATCGATCATTTTGTCAAAGCTCGAAGCACCCGAAATGATTCGGCCGAAACACTCTGGAACCTGGCCGAAGCATATCTTGCCACCGGCAAAGCAAGCGAAGCTGCGGAGATTTTCGACGACATGGATCGGATGGGCGTGTTGAATGCCGACCTGTTGAACCGCACTGCCGAGGTATTCCTCAACCAGAACAACAAAGCCGGCGCCCTTGAGATGCTGCTTCGCTCGCTTCAGGTCTGGTCCGACCAGGAGGTTCTCCGGCCAATGGTCGATATTATCCGCTCTAAAAGGCCTAAGGTGGCCTTTCTTTTTAAGGAAAATTCGACAGGGGCAGTCAATGAGATCGCTCGATTTGTCAAAGAGCGTTTTGTGGTGCGCTTTCTCGAAGACAGCGGTGAAGACCAGGTCCAGGGATTGATCGAGTGGAGTGATATCGCATGGTTTGAGTGGGGCAGTGACCTTGCAGTGACAGCCTCCAAACAAGTGAAAACCTGTAAGACCATAATCGGGCCGTACCTTGACGAAGGTAATCCACAATGGTCCCGGGCAGTCAACTGGACCAATATCGACGTCCTGGTCACAGTAGACGGCTGCACTGCCCAAGAGGCTCTCGCCGGCGAGTTGCCTGAGCTCGAAAGCCAAACGTCGATAGCCGTCATACCCAGCGACGTCAATCTCGAAAGATCCGCCGAAGAGGACTATCCGCAGAGAAACCAGTTGGACAAAATCAACGGCCTTCTCATTGAACTTGAAGCCGAGATTGAGTCAGAGCAAGAATAGAGGCAAAAGAAGCGTTATGGACGCACCAGACAACAATGTTGACCGCCAGCACGAACTAGAGAGTGAATATGAAGAACTGCAGGAACTCGGGGACTGTTGCGCCTCAGTTGAAAACTATACCCGGGCAAAACTGTGCTATGAGAAAGCAGCAAACCTGGCGCCCGATGAGCCTGGTCCCTACGTTGGACTTGGAGTCATAGCGTTGCAGGAGAACCGCCTCGAAGATGCTGAGATAGCATTTAGAGTTGCCTGCAGATTGGATGCCGCCTGTGCCAGGGCTTATTCAGGACTGGGGATGGTCGCCCAGCAGAGAACCGATTACAAACTGGCTTTCGAAATGTATCTCACATGTCTCGAACGAGACCAGGACAACATGATAGCTCTCTTAGGTCTGTTTCAGACCTCCCGCCAGATGGGATCGTTTGCGGAGGTAATCCACTACCTTGAGGTTTACCTGGATATGCACCCGGATGATAAATCGGTGATGTTCCCTCTGGCAGCGCTATATATGAAAGACGGCAGGTTCGATGATTCCAGGAAGGCGCTCTCGGAGCTATTGACGTTGGATCCGAGCCATGAAGATGCAGCCAACTTACTCGAAGAGTTGGAATACAACGTTGCCCGAACAACTGACGGGATTGAGGCTGCAGCAGAACGAGCGGATCGCCTCGCGGCGGGGATTCAAGCATGACCAGCACCGACAGCGTTATGATTGTGTCGGAGGAACATCCGGGCCTGCTCGACAAACTGGAAGATCTGTTGAACAGGCAGATATCACAGGCACGCAAAGGTGATTTCCGCGCATCTGAGGTATTGAGCGAGCAATCAGGCAAAATCGTCGACAAACTCAGCAGAGCGGATGTGCCGCAGTCAGTAGAGTTTAAGGAGAAGTTTGAGCGACTGGCAAAATTGTACCGGCAAGCGATACTGATAGTCGCGGCCCAGAAAGACCGCCTCGAAGGACAACTGCAGCAAACCGGCCGCACCAGAAGAACTCTCAGGGCATATCGCGGCGGTGGTTGAGTATGAACGCTTTGAGAATTTGGCTCAAACAGTCCATCACGGCAGATAGCGGTTCTGAGCCGGCGCACTTGGGCAGATTCCTTCAAGGCAAAAGCTGGCTTTGCCGACAATAGACAATAGTGGATTTGAAAAGCACGTTATGTTTGCCGACAACCCAGATGAATTAGGAATCAGGAATCGCTCATGGGCGAACTAAGACTCCCCGGCCTGGCAACAGGTATCGATACCGCAACTCTCATTGACCAGTTGATGGCGATCAACAGCCGACGGCTTGCCAATTATCAGGTCCAGAAATTGGATTATGAGGAGGAGACTACAGCGCTCAGTGAGCTGAGGACTAAGGTTGCCAATCTGAACTCGACGGTAACCGCAATCTCAAATGCCAGCACGCTGGAAGCCTACAAGGCGACCACCAGCGACAGCGATGTGCTGGGTGTCGCCGCATCGGAAGACGCCGCCGAGGGCTCTCACTCGATCCTGATCGATCAGTTGGCCACTACTGAGACGTGGATCCAGGACACTTCGACATTTGACTATGAAACGGACTATGTCGGCGGCGGCACTTTCATCTACTCGTACAACAACATTGAAAGACAGATTACGGCCGTTGCCAACGAGACGACGCTCGAAGACCTTGTGGGCCTGATAAACAATGACGAAGGAAATCCCGGTGTAACTGCCAGTTTGCTGTATCAAGGAGGCAAATACCACCTGCTGCTGAGCGGCCAGCGTACAGGTGAAGATAATCAGATATCTTTTAATTCGAGCAGTACGGAGGTATGGGCAAGTTCGACCGCAGGCGGTTCGTTTACCGACGACGAGGACAATGCCGCGCTATCCACCAAAATCACAGCACTCGACCAATTCACCGGCACACTCGGAGCAGGTGATAATGCGTTTATCAGAATAACCGGCGAGAATCATTTTGGCACCGACATCTCGCCTGATTTAGATCTTCCCATTACAGCAAATACGACAATGGGCCATCTTATTGACTCTATCAACCAGCATTTTGACGGAGTTGCAACAGCGACACTCAGGAATGGTGAAATACGACTGACAGACCAAATCAGCGGCCTAAGCGGTATGGAAATTGGCTTGAGTTATGATCCGGGCACCGGCTCAACATCATTGACTTTACCTGTAATGGCAGTCGACGAAGAGGGCGGGGCCACTTCAGAAAGCCTTGCATCTCTTCTGTCAACGTCTTTCATTCAAACGCAGGGCAGTCAGAACTCGAAGATCAAGGTGGATGGGTATCCCTCTGGAACGACCGCTGAGCTTCAAACACTGACGCCGGACGCCGCACCGACCGGCGGCCACTATCATCTAAGTTACGGTGGGCAAACGACGGACGAAATCGATCATGATGCCGACACTAATACCATTAAAGCTGCCCTTGAAGCACTGTCGACCGTCAGCACCGATGACATAGCGGTTGGTGGCGGTGCGAACGGCCTGGCGGACGGTGCTTTGACATTCACATTTCTCGCTGCCGCCGGCGATGTCGATATGATTTCGATTGATGACAGCGCGATGACAGGCCCAACTACCTCTCTGTCAGTTGTAGAGACGACGAAAGGTAACGACAGCTGGATAAGCAATGATTCTAACGTCGTTACCGACGTCATGAGCGGGATAACATTGATCCTTCAGGATGTTAACAAACTGGATGACGCTGAGGAACCGATACCGGTTGTGATTACGCTTACCAGGGACATCAGCGGGGTAACCAGTAAGGTCCAGAGCATGGTAACGTCTTACAATTCGCTGATAACCTTCCTCAAGGAAAAGACAGAGTACAATGTGGAAACCAAGGAATTGGGGCTGCTGAGCCGTAGCACAACGATCCCGTTTCTCAAGACACAGCTCAACGAACCACTTGTCGGGACCGCCACGGGTTTCACCGATGACGATCTTTACACCGAGGCGCGCGAGATCGGCATCACAGTCCAAGGTGATCGAACGCTGAATCTTGATACAACGGTCCTCAAAGACGCCCTGAACACAGGCCAAGGATTTCGCGCGGCTATCGAATTGATCGGAGCTGTGGCTGCAGGCGACACCAGCAGCGGCAACACTATCAATTTCTACAGCGCCAGCAGCAAGTACACAACCGCCGGGACCTTTGATGTGGAGGTTACAATCTCCAACCCGGGAAGCGGCAACGTGATCGAATCGGCCCGCATAAGACAGACCGGAGGCACCTGGCACGACGCCGTCGTTGACGGCAATATAATAACCGGAGACAGCACGTTTGATGATAACGGCGGCGGCCCCTTGTACCCCGAGAATGGCCTGCAGCTAAGCGTGGATCTCAGTTCGGTTGGAGTGTTCACCGACACGGTTCGTGTCAAGAAGGGCTTTGCCGGAGAGCTCGAGGCAATGCTTGACGCTCTGCTTAGAAGTGACGGTCGCCTCGATGTCAGCGAGGACATTAACCAGGACAACATTGACAGAATTGAAGAGACAATTGCAGACGAAGAAGCCCGCCTTGAGAAGGTTCAGACCAGACTGATCGAAAAGTTTGCCCGCCTGGAAAGAACGTTAACCACGCTTAACCAGCAGATGGCGGCAGTGAACACTGTTAGCCAGATCACTTTTGGCTAGGCTGGCCGGGAAAATCAACCGCCATTCCATCAGCCTGCTGAATGCTCCGGCTGGCGCTTGCAGCAGCTTCATTTCTTGCGACGCAGGCGATAGATCATGGCCAGCACCTCCGCTACGGCCACGTATAACCTCTCGGGAATCGGATTGCCCGGTTTGACCGACGCGTATATTGTTCTGGCCAGCTCTGGCCGCCTGATAACCGGAACGCCGTAAGCCCGTGCGATCTCCCTGATTTTCTCGGCCATGTGGTCGGCCCCTTTGGCCACCAGCACGGGCGCCTCCATCGTCCTGGCATCGTAGCGAATCGCGACAGCTACGTGTGTCGGGTTGACAAGAACCACACTCGCCTTGGGCACTTCTTCGGTCATACGTTTCATGGATCTTTGTATCTGCATCCTTCGGATCCAACCCTTGATCTCCGGCGAGCCCTCAGTCTCCTTGCGTTCCTGTTTCATTTCCTGTCGCGTCATCTTCAGTTCCTGGGTGTATTTCCACTTCTGATAGTATGCGTCGGCAAGGCCGATGACCAGAAGTGCCAGGCAAACACGTATGAGAAGGCCGAGTATTGTCTTTGCGACAACCGCCAGCATCTGGGCAGACCCGACCCATCGAAGGGCCCCGAGCGTATCGAGCCTGCTCTTAAGATACAGCCAGACTATGAAAGAGACAAAGAACAGTTTCAATATTGACGCCAGGAGTTTCACCACCGATCGGGCGTTTACGAGTTTGCTCATTCCTTCCACAGGATTGAGCTGGTTGAATTTCAAGCTGAGAGCCTCCGGTGAAAAACTCACGCCGCTGACGGCAATGCCGGCGATTATAGCGCCGACAAAAAGCGCCCCCAAAATGGGGCAGATTACAAGTATCGCTTCGGCAGTCTTTTTGCCGACAAAATCCAGGAATGTACTCGTGTTGGCGAAAACTGCGTTCTCGCACGAGAAGCCGTGCTCAACCTGGGCTATGAACCATCGCAGCAGGCTTGGGGCCGACAGAGCGACTGCCGCTAATAATATCACGAGCGACACGATAGCCATCAGCTCCTGACTCTGCGGCAGGTGTCCTTTCTGCCTGGCCCTCTGCAACTTTCTGTGTGTAGGTTGCTCCGTCCTCTCGGCGGCCGGCTTTTCTGGCATAATCCATTCCCTACTTTAGCGCGCGGCAAGAGTCCTCTGCACCTCACACCGGCAGCAGGCTGCCCATCAAGGTTGCAAATTCAGACACAAACGAATAGATAAACGGCAAGAATATTGCCATCAGCAATAGCCCCATCCCCACGCGAAGAGGCAAACTGATAAACAAGATGTTCATGTCGGGCATTATTCGCGCCAGAACTGCCAGGACCACCATCAACAACAAGAATGCCGCCAGTATCGGCGCAGCCAATTTCAGGCCGACTATCAACATTGTCGAGCCGGCTTTAATCACTCCGGTAGTTAGGACGGCCATTGTTGGAATGCAACCGACAGGAAACGTCTCGTAACTGTGCGAGAGAATCGACAGCAGCAGATGATGACCGTTGGCGCTGAGAAACAGGACAACAAATATCATTTCCAGCAGGCCGCCAACCGGTTGAGATCTCTCGCCGGTCAGAGGGTCCAGTATCTCAGCCATAGCCAGGCCCATTTGCCTTTCTATGATCCGTCCACTCAATTTGACCGGCGCAAACAAGATAGCGGCCACTAATCCAAGAGCAAATCCGTAGGTAGCTTCATAGGCCATCAGCAGGACGGCCTCGACGGTGGAAATCTGCCCTGCAGTTATCCCCGAAGGAGCGATCAACGAAAAGAAGATCGCCATCAGCACAGTCATTGCAACCTTGATCCTGGCTGGGATGCTTTTCCAGCTAAAAACAGGAGCGACCAGAACAAACGCCGAGATCCTTGTCAGCACCAGCACGAAGCCAAGCAGTTTTCCGATCATCAACTCCATGCGCCTTTTAGTGCCCGATATTCTGAATATGGCCGAAGATCTGGTTGGTGAATTTGAGTATGATTCCCAAAGTCCACCCGCCGCACACCAGCATGACAACACCAACGGCCAGGAGCTTGGGGACAATAGTCAGGGTCATGTCCCGGATGGAGGTGACCGCCTGAAGTAACGTCACCACGACGCCAACGACCATGCAAGTCAGCAGAATCGGAGCCAGAACGAGCATGGCCGTCTCGAGAGTATGCCGGCCCATATAAAGAACAAAACTGCTATCCATACAGCAAATCCCCGCGATCAACTTCGTACTCTATCTGAAACTGAGGCTCAGACTTCTCGCCAACAGTCCCCAGCCGTCGACGAGAATGAATAACATGAGCTTGAAAGGCAGCGAAATCATCACCGGCGGCAGCATCATCATCCCGGCACTGAGCAGGACGCTCGCAATGACCATGTCCACTAGTAAGAAAGGGATGAACAAGAGGCAACCCATCTCGAACGCGGTGCGGAATTCACTGATAATGAACGCCGGGATGACTATGTGCATTCCTATGTCCATCGCCCTGCTGGGCGGGTTGATCTTTGCCATCTTCACGAAAAGGGCCAAATCAGCCTCCCGGCTCTGGCGAAGCATGAATTCCTTGATACAACTGCCGGCTCTGGCCCCGGCGGTTTGAAAATTTATCTCATCGGCCAGGTAGGGTTGGATCGAGCTTGCGTTGGCCTTTGCAAAAGTGGGCGCCATCGTGTACAGCGTCAGAAACATAGCCAGACCTATTATGGCGATCGTAGGTGGTATGGTCTGAGTGCTCAAGGCGCGCCGCACAAAGGCCAGGACAATGACAATTCGCGCAAAGGACGTCATCATGACCAGCAGGCTGGGCACAATCGCCAGACCGCTGAAGATGATGACGAGCTTTACCGGAGTTGACCAGTCTTTACCTTCGCCCTCGTTGGCTGTCGCCTTATCCATGACCATCATCAAGTCGGCCACGCTGGGAACGCCGGCCTTCGGAGTATCGGCTCCGGAGGTATCACCGGGCATGCTCGGAAACTCGATCGGTTCGATATCCTGCGCGAGGGAAGTTCCCATTGGCAGCAAGACCACAAATGCCGGAAAAAGCACTCTGAATAGTCTCTTGTTCATTTGTGTTCCCAACTGTAATCTGCGTCCTGGGAGGCAAAATCCGCCGAGTCGCTGCTAATATCGGCCAGTTTTGTAACGCTCTCACTCGTACTGCCTATAAGAAACCGCCGACTGCCTACCTCAAGCAAGTGCACCGCCTTCTTGGGTCCGAGGTGGACTGTCTCTACCACGCGAATTTCTTTGCCGGGCAAGTTGGTAATCCTTGGCAAGAGCTTCCTTGAAACGTAAATAGCCACCCCGCCCAGAACAACAACGATCAATACAGCGAGCATCATTCGATAGTAAATGCCGCCCTCAGTATTGTAGGGCAGTCCGCCGGAAAAACCGGGATCATCTCCAAAGATAGACTCGCCCTGGCGTGACGTATCTTCTTCGGCCTCAGCCGCAGCCGGGGCCGGGTTCTCGGGCTCAGATCGTCCGCGAGCCGGTTGGCCCAAACAGACAACAAGAACACAACTGCCCAGCACAGTTGTTATCAATGGTATTAGAATTTTTTTGCCCGAATCAGTCAGACTCAACGACATAGCGATTATCACCTCATTGCCACCGTTGGCGACGCACTGTAAGCATTCTTTCGGTTCATAGCGTGCAAATATCGTGCCGAAGTGCCAAAACAGGCTTCTATGTGTCGTCAGGTGCGATTCGGAGGCGCCGCTAGCGCATTAGAACAGAAGAGTTGTAGAGAAACTTGACAGGCGAAAGAGTCAATTGCCCGACCTGAGCACTCCGATCAAAACGTGCGACTGGCTGGAGATCGGGCTATCGGGTCCTGCCCAATGGCCGCCGGGGCCTGCTCCCCATGAGCGAATATGCCATCT
>LJTR01000208.1 GCA_001303465.1 Phycisphaerae bacterium SG8_4 | reverse complement strand
ATATACCTTGAACACAAGTTCATGGACATCGACCTGGGACCGATGGTGGACAATGAGTTCTGGGTCGAGAGCGTTAAGATACTCCAGGCGCATCTGTACGTCGCCGAGCATCCGAACCTGTTCGCCATAAGAATGATGAACTTTGCGTGTGGGCCCGACAGCCTTAAGATTTACCAGGAAGAGAAGATGCAGCAAGCGGCCAACAAGCCGATGCTTGTCCTACTTACCGATGCTCAGACCAACAATGCCCCGTTCGTCACTCGAACCGAAGCTCATGAAAGGGTGGTGAACCAGAGCTCCCAGAGGAAACTGGCGAGAGACGAGTTGAAAAGACGTACGCACGACACCTCTGAAAAGAGGACCTGGCTCATTCCGTACATGGGAGACGCCAGCTACGTCGGTGCGGCCGGGCTGAGGTATTTCGGCGTCAACAGCCAGGTCCTGCCGACGGACAGTCAGAGAAGTTACGAGGTCGCCCGAAAGCACATATACACTGAGGTGTGCCACCCACTCAAGGGCGTTGTCGGCGACGCGATCGCGTTCCTGCAAGAAGAAGGCGAGAAGAAGGGTGCCGATTACGTCGATAAGAATTATCTGGTGATGCTGCCCACGACGAGCGGGCCGTGCCGTTTCGGCAAGTACACCGAGCTGGTGCGGGAATTTCTGGACAGAGAAAACCTGCAAAACGTACCGGTCGCCGGTCCATCCTCGGAAAGCGATTATAACGACATACCTTTCCCGGGCAAGCTCAGCGTCTCGGACAAAACTAGGATGCAGAGGATGCTGTTCAAAGGGATCAAGGCATCCGACTTGCTGGAAGATATTTTTCTCAGGTTCGGCCCTTATGCCGCCGATAAGGAGGCATTGGGGGTGTTGAGAAAGGAAAGACTGAACGAGCTGGAAAAAGTCGTGGAAGCCGGTGCTGAAACGGCCGATCTGGTCGAGTGGGGCGAAAGGACGGTGGCTTTGTTCAAGGCCGTTGAACTCGGCACGCAGGACCGATATCCTCTCGTTCTGTATATAGGTGAGATTTATGTGCGTCAGCATGATCCGTGCACGGGCTACGTGGTGCGCCAGTTGGAAGAAAGCGGGCTGGAAGTCGTAAGGGACCCGGTGACGGATTGGCTGGATTATGTCAATAAGATGAACCAGAGAAATTCGAGAAGAGACATAGCTTTGCGACTGAAGGATTTCGATTTTAGCCGGGCGTGGCAGGCTGCGCGAAAGTATGGCAACACTCTTCTGAAGGGAAAGTACATGTCATCGGTCGAGCACAAAATAGCCGAGCCGTTCCACGAGGTGCTTGAGGGCAGGCACGTCTTGCCCAAGCCGATGCAGATAATCGAAACCCTCGAAGCCAATCACGAATTTCACGCCAACATCGAAGGGGAATCTCCGCTCAGTTCGGGCATTGCGTATCATTTCATGCACGATTTGACCAAACCCCGCGGCGATGCATATATTTCAGGAATATTCCATGTAGGCCCGTTCACCTGCATGCAAGAGGGAGTTGCCACCGCGAAAATAGAGGCGATGGCAAAGGAATTGCGAAAGAGCAAACCCGATCTGGTCTTCCCGATCATACATGCATTCTTCGGCGACTCGGCCAACTCCAGTCTCGACTCGGAGATCGCCGTCTTCACCGAGCAGTGCTACCAGAAGCGGGAGATGCTCAGAGAAAAGGACGGCCACAAAGCAGTGCCCGCGAAGGCCGGCGGCGGCATGGACGTCGTCTCGGTCGGCGGTCGTAGGCGCGAAGCGGAGTACGCTAGGAAACAAATGTAAAAATCAAAATGCAAAGGCAAGGAAGTGATCCGCCGGAGGCGGATTGTGCAATTTTGATCTTTAGACTTTGATTCTTAATCTGCCTTTGTGGTTGTGCGATGAATTGAAAGGTTGTCCGATGTCGAACAGACCGCCAAGAGTTACTCTGCCTGGCCAGATGTACCAAAGGAACGGCCGATGGTGGTGGAAGGTCAGGCTGCCCGGAGAACCTCGCGTCAGGGCCAGGGCGCTGAGGCCCAAAGGAGCGCGAGTAGCCCCGAAGAGCCGCAAGGTTGCCGAAAAGGTTGCCTGCGAGCGGTGGCGCCTTTCGATAGAGGCCGAGACAGAGGCAAGGGTCAGGTCAGAGATACAGGCCAAGGCCGATAAGGCGGTCGCGAAAGCCAGGGCGAAGGCCGCTGAGGCAATTGCCAAGGCCAAGATGAAGGTCACGCCCCGATCCGAACAGGCCAAAATCCTGTGCGCCGGCAAGACGGCCGGAGCCGAAGGCCAGATCGAGCAAGCCAAGGCACAATTCGAGCAAAGGATGCAGGCTTACCGTGACGCTTTGGCCGAAGCGCGGCAGAAGGCTCAGGCCGAAGCCGAGGCCAGAACAAAGGCTCAGGCCATAGCACAGGCCGAGGCAAGCCTGAGAGCCGAACTCGAGCAAAGAGCGCGGGCGCAAAGCGAGGCGCTGGCTCAAGCCGAAGCCAGGGCCCAGGCCGAAGCGACCCTGAGGGCCGAAGCGGAGCAGAGGGCGCAGATGGAGACTCAGGCCCGGGCGATAGCGGAGGCCAGAGCCCAGGCGGAGGCGGAGTTGCGATCCGAAGCCGAACAAAGGGCCAATTCGCAAGCCCAGGCAAGAATGAAATCGGAGAACAGGTTCGGCGGCGGCGATAGTGCAGGCCGAAGAGGCCCCTGCGAGGGCTGCGGCCGGCAAGACGTGCCGGAAAACGATTTAGCGAGAATCGACTCGGGCCAATTGGTCTGCCCGGATTGCCTGATGCTCATAAGGGCGTAAGGGTCGGCTGGCTGACACCAAGAGACGCGTGCCTTGCGTTTATTCGGCGTCCGTGGATTGCCTGCGCGAGATCTTTCCCAGAAGCTCCTTCCTGGCCTGGACTCTGAGTTTGGCGTTTGCGTATCGCCTTTTTTCGGCGTCGGTTTCGGGTTGTATCGGTGGGGCGAGGGTTGGCTTTTTGTCCTCATCGAGCGCTACGAACGTCAGGTGAGCGCTGGTGGCGACGACCTCTTCGGCGGTGTACGGGTCTTCTCTGGTGACCCTGACACCGACTTCCATCGACGATCGGCTGACGTAGTTCACCGAGGCCCTCAAGAGGACGTGGTCCCCGATGCCGATGGGCTCCTTGAAGGCCAGTGAGTCGATGCCGGCGGTGACGACTTCTTTTCCGCAATGTCTCTGCGCCGCCATGCCGGCCACCATGTCGATCCACGCCATGATGACGCCGCCGAAGGCCGTGCCGTGAGGATTAGCCTGGTGAGGCATGATCAGGTATCTGGTTTCAACAGCGCTTTGGCCGGGACTTTTCGCCTTTGGTCTTGTCATCTCTTTAGAATTCCACTTTCGGCACTTCGGTCTTCGCCTGCTCAGTGGCCTCGAAATACTCGACCGGCTCGACGCCAGCTTTGCTGCAGAAGAACGAGCCGAAGAATTGCTTTGCATAGGAATTCAACGACTCAGCGGCCTGGTTATATCTCGTGCGGGCAACGTTTATCCGGTTCTCCGTGCCTTCAAGTGCGACCTGAAGGTCTCGAAAGTTCTGGTTGGCCTTCAAGTCCGGATATCTTTCCTGGAGCACCAGAAGCCGCGACAAAAAACCCGTGAGTTGGTTAGACGCCTCGATCTTGCCTTCTCTGCTCGGGGCCTGAAAGTATTTTTCCCGCGACTTTGCGATGTTCTCGAAGAGCTCTTTTTCCTGCTTGGCGTATCCCTTGACCGTGTTGACCAGGTTGGGTATAAGATCGAGCCTTCGCTGCAAAGTCGAGTCAATGTCGGCCCAGGCTTTTTCGGCGGCTTGCTCGAAGTTGACCGCCCTGTTGTAGCCACTTACATACCAGCGGAATACCCCCAGGCCGATCAGCAACAGGGCCACCAGGATTGCGACAATGACCACCCATGCTTTTCCAACGTTTCTCATTTTTCCTTATCTCCACTCGAAGTTTGACGTTACCAGCTCCCACTTGCGCCACCGCCTCCGAATCCACCGCCACCGCCTCCGCCGAAACTGCCGAACCCTCCACCGAAACTGCCGCCCCCGAACGAGCCGGACCTGCCGTAGCCGCCGTGGCCTCCGAATCCGCCGAACATGAACGGCAAGAAGAACCACCATCCCAGGCCTCTCCCTACGCCTCCGAAGATCAGGAGCATGAAGAACAGCAGCGGCAGGGCGCTGCAGCACGGCAGGCCCGGCCTTCGTGTGTTTCTTACTGGAACCGGTCTGGTCTTTGGCATGCCGGTCAAAGCAACACCGGCCTGGCTGGCGATTTGCTGAATGAGCTGTAAATTGGCCTGATAGATTCCCTGGCTGTAATCTCCGCGCTTCAGATACGGCTCAAGCACCTCTCTGCCTACGCGGCCGCAGTATTGGTCCGTCACGAAACCTTCCAGTCCGTAACCGACCTCGAACCGATACCTTCTGTCCCTCGCTGCGAGCACAAAAAGCATTCCGTTGTCCTTGCCTTCTTGGCCGAGCTTCCATCTCTCGGCATGTTCCAGGGCGAACTGCTCGATCGGCAGCGCTTCGGTTGTCTGGACGGTCAGAACGATGTATTGGGCGCCGGTCTTCTGCTCCAGCTCCTGCAGGATGCCGTTTAGTGAGCGCTCGGTTGAGGTGTCGATTACGTTCGCATAATCCTGGACATAGCGCGTCGGCCTCGGCAGGCTGGCCTCGGCGTAGCCGACCGCCGTTATCACCAATATCACTGTGAGGCTGAAAAAAAGTCGTCGCATAATCAAACCTCAAGCTCGTCAACAATATCGGCTAACCGCTCAATCGTTGCGTAGATCGATTCGAAGGCGCTTTGCATCTCAGTCTCGCTGAGGCGGATCTTCTCGCGGCGCCATCTTCCGGCGGTCGCGAGAGAATCCGTCTTTATCAGAAACTCGCCCGCAGCCTTGGCGAACGTTGCACTGCTGCCGGGCGGTCGGTCGCGATCTTTGAGCCAAAGCATTGCGCGCAGTAGCGGCGCGAGTCCTCTTGCCGTTGAGATAAGAATGTCACGGACGATTCTCTTGTTGGCGGACGCGGCGATGTAGCCCTGCCTGAGCCTGATGAGCATCGCCTTTAGCTCGCGCTCGCATTGGAGGCGAACGTCCTTCTTGTCGAAGGCACGGGTGGTAAAAGGGTCGTCCCCGAGCACGGTCTGGTGAGTCAATTGAAAGTCCAGGAACTCGACGCCGAAGACATCGAGCGACCGCTCGATATAAGACGGTGTCATCAGCAGCGGCGGCGAGATCCTTTTCCTGCTCATGGGCCTGGCCATGGCCGCGATCGCGTTGAGCGAGGTCAACTTCTGTTCGCCCAGGACGATGACGGTGTTGATGTCACTGTAGGCCGGAGCAAAATCGTCCGTCAGGCTGCTTCCCACCACCGTGATGCTCTGGAGACTGTCACCGAGGGCCGTCATGAGTTTCTCGGCGAAGTCCCTTACGCTATCGCGAATCTGGACGTTCAGATTGTCAAATTTGAGATTAGACTTGTCCTGGCTCATCTTGCTTCTTGCCCCTTGAATTTCCGTAGTCGTTGCAAAGTTACGACAAGTCTACTGCATTTGTTCGGCGGCGACAACCGCTATATCGCCTTGGGCGAAAGGGTGCCAAATTGACAGCCGACACGCAGCGCCGACAGGTCCGAAAAAGGGCGGTTGTCAGCGATTTTGAGCGACAAAAGCCGATTCGCAGTTTGGCACGCGTTTTGCAAAATACACTGTCAGCGAACGAAGCGAATTGATGAAGAGTGAAATGAGATTATTCTACAGAGAAGAATAGGAGGTGTTACTATGGCACTGGTACCAATCAGCAGAAGACATGGAAACGGTTTGTCGAGACTTCATAGCGAGATGGACGATTTGTTCGACGGTTTCTTCAGGGGGCTGGACAGGCCTTTTTCGGGGTACAAGGCATGGCCTGCTATCGACGTTGCCGAGGAGAAGGATTCGATCATCGTAAGGGCCGAAGTTCCCGGCTGTAAGGCTGAGGACATCGACATCTCGGTGTACGGCAACAAGCTGACCATCAGCGGAGAAAAGAAGCTCGACGAAGAGAAGAAAGAAAAGGGCTATTACCACGTTGAGAGTACCTATGGCAGCTTCAGGCGCGAGTTAACTCTGCCCACTGATGTCGACCAGAACAAGATCGAGGCAGTGTGCAAAGACGGCGTCCTCTCGCTGACCCTTCCGAAGGCCGCCAAGGCCAAGACAGTCAAAGTCAAGGTCAAAGGGTAACAAACTACGCAACCAAGCAAGCCCCGGGATGCCGAAATGGACCTCAGCCGCGAAGTCGGCCGCAGATTTCAGGCATTCCGGGGCAAAGTGCACTCCTAATCCGGTTGATGTCTATGTGCTCGCCTTGAGCGTAGCCACGGAGTTGATTGCCCTCGGTTATTGGCAACGCCGCCCCACATACCTGAGTTAGCCGCAAAAGCCAAGAATAACGCCTCATCCAGTCAGTACGTGGGTTGACCGAACAAAAAGGGGCCTTTGGGGCTATTGTCAGAGCAAAATCGTTTGGGCAGAGGCCCAGATTTGGGCGGCCGGGGGGAAATTTAAGCCTCTGGGCCTGCCCTGAGCTTGTCGAATGGGGCCCCGAACGATTTTGCTCGGTCAGCGCCGACTTCCAAGGGCCCTGCGCTATCCGACAGAGCCAAAATAGCGGCGAGAACCCAGATTTTCCTTGACGCGTGGGCGATCTATTTGGTAAATATAGGGTAAGTGAAATCTGTGGATTTGCTCACTTTTTAGGCAGGAGAGTTCTTTGTGGTGGTCCGAAACATTCCGGACAGCACGGCAAAACACCTCAAAAGCTGCCGGAATGGTATGCTTCGGACGTGGAATTCTTGTCCCGTGTAATTTATGATCTATTTTCGAAGGAAGGAGGTAGCGTCAACTCGCAAGAACAATAGTCACGGGAGGAAACAGACAGATAGAATTTAGGCGGGAATTATTCGGCTCGCTTCGGCATGTAGCCGAAGCATGATAATGCAAATTTTTTTGTAAGGAGGATTACCATGTGCAAGCAAGTAGTCTATGTAGGCGCTATCATTCTTGTGCTGGGCCTGATGGGAATAAGTGAGGCCCAGGATGTCGATCCCAGCCTTGTAGGCTGGTGGACGTTCGATGAGGGCTCCGGTAGTGTTGCCCACGATGCATCGGGTAATGGCAACGACGGTACGCTCAATGGTCCGGTAGAGTGGGCTGAGGGAAAGCTTGGCGGGGCGATGAAGTTCACCGGCCCGTACAACTTCGTACAGGTTCAAAGCAGTCCTTCGTTGAACATGACCGATGCCATTACGATCGCCGCCTGGATAAATCCGAGCTGGACAGGCAACAACAGGATACTCCAGAAGAGTTCTGGAGGTGGAGACAATCAGTATCGTCTCCTTAAAGAATGGGGCGACAACATGATCTTCCATTTGCCCGGTGTCAGTAATGACAGGCTTGAATTTGTCGGCCTTCCGCCAGCCGGAGAGTGGACTCACCTTGCCGCCACATACGATGGCTCGATGATGAAAGTCTACTACAATGGTGTCGTGGCCGGCGAACAGGCCGCCACGGGAGACATGGGTACATCAGACGGGACTCTCTGCATCGGAACGAAACACGAAACAGCGCCGGCCGGCGACGAGTTCAACGGCATGCTGGATGATGTACGCATCTACAATCGAGCTTTGTCTCAAAGCGAGATCAAACAGCTCGGCGGTAATCCACTGGCCTCTAGCCCGGCTCCGGCTGATCGTGCCATACACGAAGACACCTGGGCCAACATGAGCTGGGCCGCGGGGGCATTCGCGAGCTCGCACGATTTGTATTTTGGCGAGAGTCTCGATGATGTCACGAACCGCGCCGAAAGTGTCTTCCAGGGTAACCAGGCCACAAATTTCTTCGTCATCGGTTTTCCCGGATTTCCTTATCC
>LJTR01000207.1 GCA_001303465.1 Phycisphaerae bacterium SG8_4 | reverse complement strand
TTACTCAGGTAAACCGTGACAAATGAGAGGTATTCTGCCGGAAAGAGCGAGGAGGATTAAAATTTTGAGGTTGAAAATGTAAAAACAAAGCTCAAAAAGGGGGAATCTTCGCTCTGTTTGTTGCTTTTTGGTTTGACAGAGGTGCTGTAAAATGATAGTATGCTTTTAAGCTACTCAGAGATAGTCTCTTTGCTGTTTTGCGAGCGTGGGCCGCGTGTTTTGGTGAAAATCGGCTCAAAAATGAAATATGGTGGCTGGAGGACAGTAGGAATGAATGGGAAGAGGATTTCAAGCCTATGGGCAAAATTCACTTTACTTATAGTTGCAGCTGTTTGCTTGCTTTTTATTGCTCAATCGGCATATTCGGCGCAGCAGACAGGCAGGATTGTCGGTTGGGGCAGGCAGGTGGTCGGGGTCGATCTGGACGGGGGATTTATCGCCGTCGCTGCCAGCATGGGACCCGGTGGGGGCCATAGTCTGGGACTGAAAGAAGACGGCTCAATCGTAGCATGGGGATGGAACGACTCTGGCCAGTGCAATATTCCTTCGCCCAATGCCGATTTCGTCGCCGTCGCCGCAGGAGGGTACCACAGTCTGGGTCTGAGAAAAGACGGCTCCATTGCCGTCTGGGGAGACAACGAATGGGAGCAGTGCAATATCCCTTCGCCAAATGCTGATTTTATCGCCATCGCCACGGGATGTGCCCATAGTTTGGGCCTGAAAGAAGACGGCTCTATCGTTGGCTGGGGACACAACGCCTCTGGCAAGTGCAATGTCCCTTCGCCTAATGCCGATTTTATCGCCGTCGCTGCCGGATATTTCCACAGTCTGGGCCTGAAAAAAGACGGCTCCATCGTCGCCTGGGGATACAATAGCTGGGGCCAGTGCGACATCCCTTTGCCCAATGCCGATTTTATCGCCGTCGCCGCCGGAGGGCAGCACAGTCTGGGCCTGAAAAAAGACGGCTCTATCGTCGCCTGGGGACTAAACGCCTATGGCCTGATCGTTGTCCCTTCGCCTAATGCCGATTTTATCGCTGTCGACGCAGGATATCGCAATAGTATGGCCTTGAAAAAAGACGGCTCCGTCGCCGCTTGGGGATGGAACGAATATGGCCAGTGCAATGTCCCTTCGCCAAATGCTGATTTTATCGCCGTCTCAACCGGAGGTCGACACAGTCTGGGCCTCAAAGTTGACGGCTCAATCGCCACATGGGGAGACAACCGCTATGGCCAGTGCAATAGCCCTTCACCCAATGCCGATTTTATCGCCGTCGCTGCAGGATTGTGGCACAGTCTAGGCCTCAAAGTTGACGACTCCATCGCCGCATGGGGATACAACGACTATGGCCAGTATAATATCCCTTCGCCCAATGCCGATTTTATCGCCGTCGACGCAGGAGGGTACCACAGTCTGGGCCTCATAGAAGACAACTCCATCGCTGCCTGGGGAGTAAACAGCTCTGGCCAGTGCAATATCCCTTCGCCCAACGCCGATTTTATCGCCGTCGCCGCAGGATATGACCACAGTCTGGGCCTCAAAGTTGACGGCTCCATCGCCGCCTGGGGAAACAATAGCAAGGGCCAGTGCGATATCCCTTCGCCCAATGCCGATTTTATCGCCGTCGCCGCTGGCGGGGGACCAACACCCCCACCTCCGCCACCTCCACCCAGCGTGGGTCCATCCGTCGAGGGTTCATCCCGCGGGGGCCATAGTCTGGGCCTCAAAGTTGACGGCTCCATCGCTGCCTGGGGACGAAATGACTTGGGCCAATGCGACATCCCTTCGCCCAATGCCGATTTTATCGCCGTCGCCGCTGGAGAGCTGCATAGTCTGGGCCTCAAACTTGACGGCTCCATCGCCGCTTGGGGATGGAACTACTTTGGCCAGTGCAATATCCCTTCGCCAAATGCCGATTTTATCGCCGTCACCGCCGGAGGGCTGCACAGTCTAGGCCTCAAAGTTGACGGCTCCATCGTCGCCTGGGGACGGAACAAATATGGCCAGTGCAATATCCCTTCGCCCAATGCCGATTTTATCGCCGTCGCCGCTGGAAA
The DNA here is from genome assembly GCA_001303465.1 of Phycisphaerae bacterium SG8_4. Lineage (GTDB taxonomy): Bacteria > Planctomycetota > Phycisphaerae > Sedimentisphaerales > Anaerobacaceae > SG8-4. The sequence goes on along the minus strand of LJTR01000207.1, from coordinate 5,966 downwards.
GTACCACAGTCTCGGCCTCAGGTCTGTGCCACCAATAGAAGCGAAAATGAGGTTCACACCACAGGCACTGAATTGCAAAAGCAGAGGAAAGTGGGTCAGAGCGCATTTTGTTCTGCCTGAGGATTTGACTGTTGAGGATGTGGACTCAAATATTTTAGGCCGGATTGATTCGCTCGGCATCGAAGCAGACTATATGGATGTATTTGTTGATGAGGATGGGCTGGTCAGGGTTGATATGGCTTTTGACCGTGCTGCTTTGTGTGAACGGCTGACTGAGAGTGGATTTGTTGAGATAACAGTTAGAGGTTTTCTTACAAACGGCCATTCCTTTTATGGTACAGAGACCATAAAAGTAAGATAGAGATATAATGTATAAGCTACATATAGGAGATTTATCCTTCGCAAAAGATGTGACGGAGGAGGGGAACATTAGAAAGAGTGGGACGGGGATTTCAAGCCTTTGGGTGAAATCACTGTATTGGTTTTTGTAGTCCTGGCAGTCGAAACTCAACCATGTTGTCCCAATGGGGTAGAGAAAATTCTACGGCGACAAAGATTTGGAGTAACTGGTTCCCTCTATAATCGTATAAACGCAAAGAGAAGGGGCTGTGAGCATTCCTGTCCACAGCCCTTTGCGGTCATATTTGATTATTGTGCTATTACGAAGACTACTGCGCCGGCTTTAAGAAATCACTCTATGTCGAGGCAAACATAATGATTATGCCCATCAGTGGTACAGTAGCCTGCGAACGAGTCCGTTAATCAGGGCCGCAGTCCTCCGGACAGTTGATAGAGTCCTCGCCCGGCTCGCAAAGTCCATTCCCACAGACTGGTGGGCAGTCTTCCGGACACGTAATGGAGTCTTCGCCCGGCTCACAGAGTCCGTTTCCACAGATTGGCGGGCAATCTTCCGGACAGTTGATAGAGTCTTCGCCCGGCTCGCAAAGTCCATTTCCACAGACCGGCGGGCAATCTTCGGGACAGTTAATGGAGTCTTCGCCCGGCTCGCAAAGTCCATTTCCACAGATTGGCGGGCAGTCTTCCGGACAGTTGATAGAGTCTTCGCCCGGCTCGCAAAGTCCGTTTCCACAGACCGACATGCAATCTTCGGGACAGTTAATGGAGTCTTCACCAGGCTCGCAGAGTCCGTTTCCACAAACCGGTACGCAGTCTTCCGGACAGTTGCACACATCTTCGCCCGGCCCGCATATCCCGTCTCCGCAGCTTGTGCACACGAAGACGCCGACCATTGGAATACACATACCATCTTCGATGAAGTATTTGGCTAATTCTACTAAGCCGGGGCAGCATTCAGGGCCACCCGGTACGACAGGGCCTTCTCCACCCTCCGGTATGCAGCAGTCTTCATCTATGAGTCCATCGCAGTCATTGTCCAGCCCATCGTAGACCTCAGGTGCGTATGGATGAATCTCGCGGTTCATATCGTCGCAATCTAATTCCGGGTATGTACAAAGAGCGTTTGCAGGATTTCCGTAACCATCTCCATCCATATCTAAGCAAATTCCTTCGAAGTCGAAGCCCGTATAGGAAAGCCAGCTTGCTGCAACTAGGGCCACGTCTCTAAAGTCTACATCGAGGTCTCCATCCAAATCGCCCACAGGCGAGGCCGGGGTAAAGTAGGTGTCCTCATACAGGCCGAGGTATGTTATCTGTCCAACTTCTCTATCGCCAAGAAGTGGATGCGTCATATAGCCGGTCTTTCCTTCCAGCAGGTCTGAGCCGAGAAGAGCCCCCATCGGCGGTTCCTCCGCGCAGGGTCCGTATGGAACGAGCACCTCAACATTCTCGTAATAGATGACCGTGCCCCCTTCGACAAAGAGCTGCAATGTGGGAAGGTTTGTAATGTAGAAGATACCGTATTCTTCTTTGGGGATGAAACCGGCTTTGTAAAGGTAATTCAAGGTTAACGGCTCATCATTTAAGTCGATAGTGTCTTCGAGTGTCAGGCCCGCGGCAAGAGCGGTATTCATTGCCAGTATAGTATAAGGACTGCCGAGCCCTATAAAACAGTCGCCCTCCGGGCCAACTGGTGTGTCATCAAAACGGCCCGGGAAGGACCTGCGGGGCTGGCCGTCGGAAATTGGAGGTTTACTTGCCGGTGGCGCGTTCGGCGACGCCGGTACATTGGTTTCCTTGTTGTTGAACGTGGTTATTCTCCTGGGCAGGTACTTTATGGTGATTTTAACGGCCCTCATCCAGTCTTCGCCGAGCAGATTAGAACCTGTTGCACATGGATCGTTCGGGTCTATATCGACGGTAACGGGTATGTTGACGTCAATGGTATTGTTTGCATCGTCGGTGACCGATATGGTGATGGGTTTTGTCACGCCGTAAGGCTTTCGTGTACAGTCAGCCAGGTGATATGTCTCGGTCTTTATCTTATTTGGGTCGTTGGGGTCTTTCTCGAACTTGTTTGGGTCAGGTACGCCATTGGCATCAATCAGTCCCAGTTTCTTGGCGGTTTTCCTGTCTACCTCGGTAGGGTGGCTGGGATTGTTGGGGTCATTTTCCCAGCCGTCGGTGGCTCCGGAATCCTCCGTAGCCCTGACCCTGACTGTTTTGCCTCCGGTTTTGACCGTCGCGGTCCTCCTGCCGGCGAAAACCATCGAACTTAAGAACGCCAGTGTCAGGGCCAGAAGCCATAAACATAAGGGATTGCTGTAGTTAACGGTCGCCAATCTTTTCATTAACCTGCTATTCATTTTTTCAACCTCCAATCATATTAGTGTTGTTGGATACTAAAGAGAGTCGGCCAAATCAAAAGGCCCCTTTAAGGCGGTGTATTCTTTTTTCGTGGGGAAATCTGGGATGTGAAAAAAGACCACTATTTGTACTCCTTGGCAGATTTAAAGTATATACCCATTTTCTACCAGCTTGTTGAATGAAAGTCAAGGAAATTATGTGCAGAGTAAAAGGGCTGTGAGCCTTCCGACTCACAGCCCTTTGTCGTCGTATGAGCTGCCGTTGTTAATTTACGGCCCGCTTGTCAGCCACTTGTTGGCAAAGTAGGCCAGGTCCTTGGCATTAACTAATTTGTCGGCGTTGTAGTCTACCAGAGTCGGCAGCGGTGTTGTCGCTGTCCCCGGCGGCGACCAGGTAGTTTCGTTCTTGTTGGGGGATTTGTCGCGAGCCTTAACCTGATATACGTACCCCGTGTTCGGGTCGAGACCGCTGTCCGTGTAGCCGGAGCTGTCCTGCCAGCCGCTGTCATCGCCACCGGCGTTGCCGGTCAGTTCATCAAAGTAGTATTCGACACCGTTTTCATCAGTCAGTGTTTTCGCGGTCATGGTTATTACAGTTGGAGAAACGCCCAGCGGCGGCACATCCCAGTCTATCGGGCCGGGGCCGGGTGGTTCGGTGTCATTAGGATCCGGGTCGGGCATAACTGTTGTCAACTCGAACGCCAGGTCCCACGAGTGTTCCGGGTCAGGCCAGAACACGGGATCTCCGGCCTGCCATTGAGAACCTATCTTCAAGGCCGGCGGCCACACAGTACCATCAGGATGTAACGCTTGTATTATACGCACGGCGTCGTCCTCGAAGTGCCATGGCCGGGTCTTCCACCCCCACGGGTGGAAGTTGGGATCGTCGTAGACATTTGGATCATAGATAGCAGCGATGCTCAGCCAGTAGATGGTATTTGGTTCATCCGGTTCTTGGTAGAACCATTCGTCCTCGGACAAAAGCTGGTTGAACTGGAAACAGCTTTCAGTGTAATGCTCAGGATCCATCTGGTCGGGATGTTCGTCATATCCGAAGAAATTCCACACCCAATTATCACAGAAGTTTTCCCAGAGCAGCGTGCCCGGGTGGCTGAAGTCCGTGTCCGCGCCGGCCTTTACGTTCGTCCATATACCGATATGGAATGCTCGCGGCAGTATCGGGGGTGGATAAGGCTGGTTCCAGCCGAGAAAAGAGCCCCACCAGTGAATGTCCGTGACGGGCCGGTCGTCCTTGCACAGCCAGTCATCAGCCATTATAGGGGGATTTTTATAGTTCGATATCTCATCCCAACCGAGGATTCTCTGTGGTATATCCCTGTCGATAACCTTGGGCGGCTGGCTCCACTTTATATGGTATTTGCCCATAGATTGTGGTACCGGCTGTGGAGGCTGGGTCGGCGGGTTGGGATTCGGCACCACAATCAGATAATTCCAGTAGTTCCATAAATGCCACGGTGCCGGCTGACCAGGAGGTGGAACATTGATACTTCCGGGAACCCACCGGCCGTTCTCATCGAAAATCATTATTGTAACCTTTTTCACGTCGAAGGCACGAGAACCCGCGAAGGAGTCAGCTTTTGGTGTTGTTGCGTTTACGCCGGCAATCGACGGGTTGACCGTTACCGGGGTCGGTGTGTTCCATTGTATGGTTTTCCCGGGACCGACGTTCCAGTACCATGCCTGCCGCTGATAGTTTTGGTCCTGAATTGCCAGTGATATCTGTGTAATCTGACCGGGCAGGCCAAAGGGACTAAGCTGCGGCGCGTACACCTGCACTTTTATTAATGACCGGCTTAAATCCGGGTCCTTATCATACACAAATTCCCATGCAGCGGCATAATCGCCTTCTTCCGGCGGCTCCGGTCCCCAGTACATCACAAGGCCGGCGTCTTCCGGATAGTTAGAGTCTCCAGACGAACCACCGCCTTCGTAAACGTATAATTCCGGTACCAGATACGTGGTATCAGGATAGGGTTCGCCCTCTATAATATTCCCTGGCTCATGCCACAGCCCCATATACTCGTCCCACTCTTGGGGCAGGAGGGGGCGAACAAAAGACTGCTCCGATTCGGGGGGAGGATTCAATGCTTTTTCCCAATCCTCAAAGACGTCAATATTAAATTGGACAGTACCAAAAACCGGCCCGGCTGCCACAAGGCAAACCGCAAAAATACAAAAAATTGACAGTTTCACATTCGGTTTGCTCATAACGGAGTCCTCCTAAAGAAAATTAAAGATATGTTTTCCATCCAACCTCTCCTGCATTTTTTACCACGTGGATAAAACCTGACGTCGACTCATAAAAAACATTATCATCTTTTATCGTCAGATTGTGAGTTTAATCTTATTTATTTTAACGAATCTGTGGGATTTAAGTCAAGGAAATTATCGGAACTGCCGAGTTTTCTTAGCAGAAAAATCAACTGTAAGACCGATAAGCTCTTGTGTGTCAGGTAGATATGTACGTGCTGTGTTTGGGTACATGTTTACGTTTTGTAAGTTTTTTTGGGGTCATAGACCTTTTGTGCTATCAATTCCAGGTCTTTGTCACTACCGGCCTTCAACGCTCGATAAAAACAGGATTGGAATCCGACGTGACATTGGCCTGCATCGACGGTTACTTTGAGGATAATGCAGTCCTGGTCGCAATCCACGAGTATTTCTTCAACTTTTTGAAAATGGCCGCTTTCCTCGCCTTTCTTCCACAATTTCTTCCGTGACCTGCTGAAGTATGTAGCGCAGCCGGTTTTAATTGTCGCATCCAGTGCCGCTTTGTTCATGTAGGCGACCATCAAAACTTGGCCTGTCTTTGCATCCTGAGCGATGGCCGGTATCAGGCCGTTCTCATCGAATTTCGGGGTAAATTCCAAACCTTCTTCAATATTTTGGTTTGCAGCCAAATTCCTGCTCCATTGATTATTATTTTTGTTTTCGATATTCAGTTGCCAATTGGCAATTTACACGTTATTATCTGCAAAAACAAGTGTTTTATTGGGGATTAGAGTTTGCCTAACGACCGGGAACCAAAGAAATCCAGAAGTATATTTCTTTTCCTCCGTATTGCCGTCGTATCTTGCGGCATTATAGCCGGGATTTTTTGGATCTCGAGAGAGCAGAGATGGTGTAGGTTGTTGGAGATTTTCCGTCAAATGAATATCGGTATTTTTGCCGGTGTTCTCGGTATTTTCATCATCAGCCAGGTAATAGTGGGTTTTCGCTGGT
>LJTR01000206.1 GCA_001303465.1 Phycisphaerae bacterium SG8_4 | reverse complement strand
TGTGCCGTGTGGTGGGCATCATCTGTCTTGCCAGTGGTGCGCTACTCGATGCGGCCATGGGCCCTTGCCGGGGCAAGGGAAGCGATGAGCAGTCACTGCTCAGATCGATACTCGATGTTTTGGAATCCGGTGAGATCTTGTTGGGCGACGCCTTTTATGCCACGTATTTTTTATTGTGTGCGCTGCGGGAACGCGGCATCGATGGGGTCTTTGAACAACAGGGTTCGCGCCGGCGCAGCACGGATTTTCGCCGTGGGAAGCGCCTGGGTCCGCGTGATCACCTGATTGAACTGCGTAAGCCTAAGATCAAGCCTGCCTGGATGAGCCAGGTAGAGTACGATCAGGCACCGCACGCTCTGAAGGTGCGGGAACTGTATTGCGGAGGCAAAATTTTGATGACCACCCTACTGTGCCCGAAGCAAACGACCAAAGCAGCCCTGAAGGCGCTCTATCGAGACCGTTGGCATGTCGGCGTGTCCGGCGAAGGGCACATAATCCAGTCGGTGGAAGTCCGACCGAGGCCAAGAGACTCAGGCCTCGTAGCTTGGGAGGCGCCGTGGCGCGAAAGCAAGGCGGTGAAGCCCTCCGACCACGTACTCAAGTTGGAGTACAGCAACGTACCAGGTTGTAACGTACAGTGAACGTAGAGGTAGCCTCGTTACACGCAAGCCCGGTGGCCGAGACGGTCGATAACGCGCGAAGGCAGCAAGGGCCGATCGAAATGAGTCCGATACGGCGGCCCTCACCGGCGGGGTATCAGCGGCGACATGGTACGAAGGATTGTGTGTCAACCGGAGAAGCCCTCGGTGCCCGGCGAAGAAACCTCGCCGAGGAGGCCTGTCCTATAACCGTGAGTGGGAAGTGGGCAGGTAGGCACCAGGGTGGCGGATCGGGTCGTACTACTGATGAACGGCGTGCAGCAAAACGCGCCGGGAGGGAAGGGCCCGGACCGGTGGGTATTCCGTTGGTCAAGGTGAGGCAGGGGTGAGATGACAAAGGCACTCAGTAGTCTGCAGGATCTGCGACGGCGGATATACCGGAAGGCGAAGTCTGAGAAGACGCATCGCTTCTGGGGTCTCTTTGTGCATATTGCCAAGATAGAGACCCTCTTGGAGGCCTACCGACAGGCCAAGAGAAATGGAGGTGCCCCTGGCATTGACGGACAGACCTTTGCGGATATCGAAGCAGAAGGGCTGGCCCCATTTCTCGCAACGTTACGGGAAGACCTCCAGACAGGCAGGTATCAACCTCAGGCGAACCGACGGGTCGAGATACCCAAGGACAATGGCAAGGTACGCATCCTTCAGATTCCTTGCATTCGCGATCGCGTGGTGCAAGGGGCACTGAAGCTCATCCTCGAGGCGGTTTTCGAGGCGGACTTCTGCCCGAACTCCTACGGTTTTCGGCCTAAGCGGTCACCGCACCGTGCCCTGGCGGCCGTCAGGCGCAGTGTGATGCGGCGCATGTCCACGGTAATAGATGTGGATTTGACGCGCTACTTCGACAACATTCGGCATTCGGTGTTGTTGGAGCAGATTGCCAAGAGGGTCCAGGATCCCCAGGTCATGCACCTGGTCAAGCAGGTCATCAAAGCGAGCGGGAACCTCGGGGTTCCACAAGGAGGCCCTTTCAGCCCGCTGGCGGCGAACATCTACTTGAACGAGGTTGACTGGTACTTCGAGGCGATCCGCTGCAAGACCGCTGAAGGTCCCTTTGAGGCGGTGAACTATCATCGGTTCGCCGATGATATTGTGATCACCGTCAGTGGTCACTCCAGCAAGCGTGGCTGGGCCGAGCGTGCCCTGCGGCGCTTGCAGGAGAAGCTCGAGCCGCTTGGCGTCGAGCTGAACCGGGAGAAGACCACGAGGGTGGACACCCTTCAGAGGGACGCCTTCGGGTTCTTGGGGTTTGACCTGCGCCGGGTTCCGAAGCGAAGCGGGAACGGACACTTTATCCTGATAACGCCCAAGAAGAAGGCCCGGAAGGCCATCAAAGCCAAGATACGCGACATCATCCGCCATGGGGGTGCACTCGCCGCCAAGGTGTTGGTGGCCCGTATCAACGCTGTGCTGACTGGCTGGGTCAACTACTTTCGTGTGGGCAACAGTAGCCGTGCCTTCAGTGAAGTGCGCGACTATGTCGAGATGAAGATCCGGACCCTGTTGACGCGCAGGAAGCGGCGGCAAAAGCGCAGTGTCGGCTGGCGGCGGTGGAGTAATGCATACCTCTATGACGTACTTGGGCTGTTCTGGGACTGGAAAGTCCGTCCGCTCCCCGGCGCAGAGGACTTTGCGTGAAAGTGGCCCTCAGAATCGACAGGACTCATAACCCTTCCGACGAAGCCCGCTGGGTGAGCCGCTTGAGGGAAAACCTCACGAGCGGTTCTAATGGGGAGGGGCTGGAAACGGGCCGGACCTTGAGCTCGGTACCGCGCCAGTCCTTTACCCGACAGCTGGATCTGCGCAACATCAAGACCACGTTGGGTATGGAGATGTTGAGCTGCCGCACACCGGCGATGGCACAAAAGGAGATCTGGGTCTATCTGTTGGCCTACAATCTGATCAGACTGCTGATGGCTCAGTCGGCCTTATTGGCCAAGGTGTTACCTCGTCAGCTGAGTTTCAAACACACCCTGCAGATCTGGATTGCCTGGAGGCAGAGCGGCGCCAGGAGCGACGACGACAAACTTGCCGGACTCTTCATCCTGATTGCACAGCGACACGTCGGGAATCGTCCGGGACGCATTGAACCACGCGCCATGAAACGACGACCCAAACCCTTTCCACTCCTCACTAAACCCAGGCCCATTGCCCGAGAAGATGTGCGAAAAAATGGTCACCCCAAGAAGCTTAAGTAAGTGCCATTCGGGTCAGTACCCTTTTCTCTGATTGCCTATTACCAGCTATTAGTCTGGCACACTAATTAGCCAGCGAACGTCTGCTTTCGGGGTCACGAATGTCAGGTTCCAATGGTTCGCGACCGGCAAGTATTGGCCGATTACGGCCTTAGACGTTGAAGCCGAATCCATTCAGACAATGCCAGTCTAATTAAGCCGCGAGTGACAGACTCTGGGGGTCGCCGGTCTTACCTTCTTCGCCATTCCCATGGTGGTATCTGTGGAGACTGACTCCATAGACCCCTCTTCGCATCTCTGGCCTCGTCTTCCAGTTCGTACAGACCGAAATCTTTCGCGTACTTTCGATAGACCCACGGAGCTCCGATCCGCACCAACTCAGCATTCACATCCAGGTCACCGACATACACACGGCCTACGATTCGTTCGTAGCGGTCAATGTCCACGAGCTTAATGGCGATGTCTTTCTGGAAAACCATGTCCGAGAGTTGCTCCTTAGCCGAAGTGCCAAAGGGCTGACCTCGCTCTGGCGTGTGAATCTCCGCAAGCCGGATCTTTACCTGTTTCTTGATCGGCGAAAGGATCGTGAGCGTGTCCCCATCGGTGATGCCAATAACCGGCCCATACAGATAACCCGTTTTGGGATTGTCTGCTGAACCGTAGTCGCTGGCACAAGCCTGCAGTGTGACGAGCAGGACGAGCGAAAGGAGAAACCGGATATAGCTTCGATTCCCTCTGAGCATCTTGTTACTTCCTCTCCATTGCCAAGAGGGTAAGCACCCTGCTATAAAGACGCAATCACGCCACAGGGAGTGGCCGTCATCAACACAGGGAGGTGTTCACAATGCTCGTACTTTCACGGCACATCGGCGAAACCGTTGTTCTTTAGTTACCCACCGGCGAGACCATCGACGTTATATTGCTCGAGGTTAAAGGCAGTCAGGCGCGACTAGCCTTTGACGCGCCGCTTGAGGTCCACATCGTGCGCGAGGAGCTACTCGCCGTCGAATGACCCGGGTCGACGTGCGCCGTGCTAAGGCGGCGTTTTCCCAGTGGGTGAGAGACCCGCCCGGCTATCGTTCCAGCCGGAAGCAATCGGAGCAGTTATGGAGGTAACGAAATAGCTGAAGCCTTTGATGTAACGGATCACCTTGGGTGATTCAGCGAGTGTGCAGGCCGTAACGTGAGTGAACGCTGAGCAAACCTCGAAAAGGTCGTCGTGCAGGCCGACCCGGTCGTCGTTTCGGGGAAGGCTGATACGACTGGGGTAATGAGCGAAGCAGTATCCCCAGTCGCTGCGCCGGGGTAGTGGCGACAGCATGTACACAAGGGAGACGCACGCAACACGGGAAGCCCCATGGCGTGGTGAAGGATGACCAACCGGACGCCCGTGAGGGACAGGCCGGGCGCCTTGGGGTGGCGGAGAGGTCCGTAGTACCGGAGAAGCCGGGTAATGCCGGTGGAGGGAAGGGACCTCAGTTCAAGACAAACGCAGGACGTAGGAAAGGACAGGAGATTGGGTAACCTATCAACTCCGAACAGTGTTCAGAGACTGCAGAGGGCGTTACACGCGAAAGCGAAGGCAGCGCCTGGCTTCCGCTTCTATGCCCTGTACGACAAGATTTACCGGGAAGACATCCTGGCGTATGCCTATGCCCAGTGCCGCTCCAACAAAGGGGCGCCGGGCGTGGATGGTCAGGACTTTACGGGCGTCGAGGCGTACGGGGTCGAGCGGTGGCTGGGTGAACTGGCGCTTGCGCTCAGAGAGGAGACTTATCGACCGGAACCGATCAAACGCGTATTTATCCCGAAGGCCAATGGCAAGCTCAGGCCACTGGGCATCTCGACCCTGCGGGATCGGGTCTGTATGACAGCCGCGATGCTGGTATTAGAACCGATCTTTGAGGCCGACCTTCCATCCGAGCAGTATGCCTACCGTCCGGGCCGCAATGCCCAACAGGCGGTAGTGGAGGTAGAGGAGGTGCTGTTCCGCAGCCACCCGGATGTCGTAGACGCCGACCTCTCGGACTACTTCGGGAGCATTCCGCATGCCGAACTGCTGAAATCGCTCGCACGCCGTATCGTTGATCGCCGTGTGCTGCACCTGATCAAGCAGTGGCTGGAGTGCCCCGTGGAAGAAACCGACAAGCGAGGCCGGAAGACACGGACCACGGAGGCTAAAGACAGTCGCTGCGGCATGTCGCAGGGTTCTCCCATCTCACCACTGCTGGCGAATCTGTACATGCGCCGGTTCGTTTTGGCATGGAAGAAGCTCGGGCTGGAACGAAGCCTTGGCAGCCGGATCGTGATTTACGCCGACGACCTGGTGATCCTGTGCAAGCGAGGCAAGGCCGAGGAGGCCCTGCTGAGACTGCGCGAGATCATGGGCAAGCTGAAACTCACGGTCAATGAGGAGAAGACGCGAATCTGTAGGGTACCGGAAGAGACGTTCGACTTTCTGGGATATACCTTTGGGCGGCTGTATTCGGCGCGCACGGGACGGGCTCGTCTTGGTTACCGGCCGTCGAAGAAGAGCATAAGGCGCGTGATCGAAACGATTCACGACCTGACCGCCAGAAAGAAGGCATGGCAAGAGACCACAGTGTTGGTGGGTAAGTTGAATCGCATGCTGCGTGGCTGGGCGAACTACTTTCAGGTAGGGACGGTCAGCCGTGCGTATCGTGCGCTCGACAGCTACACCACGATGCGGTTGCGTCGGTGGTTACGCAACAAGCACAAGGTCAGACGCAGTGGGGGCGTGGCTTATCCTGACGCGTACCTCTACGAGACGTTAGGTCTCGTTCGTCCGTCTCGTCTGGAGCGCAACGTGCCGTGGGCGAAGGCGTGATGTTTTGTCCGAGCGCCGGATGCGGGAGATCCGCACGTCCGGTGCGATGAGCGGGGTGTGGAAACGGAGTGATGGTACGGCTATTGAGGCACCGCCAGACGAAAGGGGCGGCTACAGATAGGCTGAACCTTAGACCACCGCGCCACATCTCGCCTCTACCCATTCCTTACGCGCGAGCTGATGGCCACCTGACCGTCGGCGGCGCGCTACTGTCTGGAAACGACCCTAGTGAGACCATTGGGCAGATTACGTTAACGGAAGAAAACCAGCGGTTACTGGTCGTTGGTAATTTGCACTCTAATTGCCACTGCGGTTAATTGTCATTTCCCAAAAATGGTCGGATAAGCCGGCAATATTGGTGCATGCAACTTCTCTACTTGATCGAACCAGTAACGAGGAAGACGGCACGTATCGGTGAGAGTAGCGCTGCATGAAGAAGAAAAGAAGGCCACCATATACGGTGGCCTTCTTGCCTGCAGGTGGCGTCGCGCTACGGTCTAATGAACATCGCTCGCATCATCTCGTTATCTTCATGATCGAGAATGTGGCAATGCCAGACATAGCCGGGTCCGCCTGGGAAGCCGAAGGCATCCTTTTTCACGTCGAGGCCCGCGGTGGGATCAAAGGGGAACAGGTTGCTGCCGGCCTGCGGGACGCAGGGCACAGCGTACGGGTGCTCGAGCAGGACATTGCCCAGCGGGCACGGTGGGGCGCCCACGCTGGGCAAATCCGTCGGTGCGAAGCGGACGGCGAAGCGCGTGATGAAGTTTGGTGGCGCCCGGCCGGTGTCCTTCCAGCCCCGCTCCCAGGGCGCCGGCGGCCTGGGTTCCCCTGTTATACATCCGGTCGGCACGGCCGGGTTGCCACCAATCTCGCCATCTGCGTTGGGCACAGCGTAGTCGTTCGGCGGACCATCACCCGGCGCAAAGACGCTGCCCGCGAATGCGGCGTTATACACCGCCCGATAGCATGCTGGATCGAACGGAGTCCGGTCCAGGACCTGGAACTGCACCAAGTGAATGTGCAGGGGGTGCCCACCCGCCGTCAGATTGGCAAACCGCCACACCTCGGTCGCCCCCACTTGGGGCAGCTCGGTCGTCCAGGGTAGCCGCGGGTCGTCGGCGCCGCCAATCCGCTCGCTGCCCGGGATGGGCATCCCCAACTCAGTCTGGCCGAGCCAGGTCGAGTTGTTGAGCAATATGGCCAGGGGCCCGCCAGGGCCCGGAATCCCATTCAGGGTGAGTAAGCGAGTCTGATCGATATGCGTGTCCATCGGATCCAAGGAGGGGATCCGGTGCTCTGCGCTGCGCAGGACGGCGCCGTCTTCGGCGGGGTCGAAGCTGCGATCCTTACCCCGAGCCTTGACCACTCGCAGCTCCATGATCTGCCCGGTCGTGGCCGGATCGACAGGGGCAAACGGCTCGGCCAGGTTGTTGAGCACACGCAAGATCTCGCCCGGTTTCAGCCCGGCGAAGTCGACAATGACGTCGGCCCGTTCGCCCGGGGCCACGATAAGTCCTGGCCCGTCGGGCGGGTTAATAACCTGGACCGGAGCATTCAGGAGTCCACCGTCGGTCCCGATCTGCCAGATGGGCAAGAGTGCGTTGGTGGCTGTGTTCTGAATCCGAAGGCGGTAGGGTCGGGCATTGGATCCATTAAGTAGCCGGAAGCGGTAGCGGCGGGGCTCGACTTCCAGGAACGGCCAGGTCTTGCCATTCACGACGATCACGTTGCCCGCGAACTCCGGAATCCAGAAGGGGTGCACATCGGGATTCGGGGGCTGTCTCGGGTCATCCGGGTTCGAGCCGTCGGGAAAGTAGAGTTGACTATTGGTGTCGAAGATGCGGTCCTGGATCACGATCTCCCGCTCGTAGGGGCATGCCCTCGCCCTGCGGTGTTCGCGCTCGCCGTGACCGTCATCGGACTTACCATCCCGCCCGCTCCGGTGACCCTTGTCGTCACTATCATCATCGTCATCTTTGTCTCCGGGACGTCGCTTGCAGTCGGCTGGGCCACCCGGCAGATTGACTGGCTCCTTGGCCCAGTCGCGCAACAGGTAGAAGCCGGCCAAGCCCGAGAAGACATTGGTGCGGGTCTGGCCAAGGGCATGGTCGTGATACCAGAGCGTGGCGGCCTCCTGCTCATTCGGATAGGTAAAGCGTTTGGTAACAAAGGCAGGCCCTTTCAGGACCCCGAATCCACGACCGCCTTTCGTATACCAGGCGTCCGGCCCCCCGTCGAAGGCAGAGGGCGTCTCACCGCCGTGCAAGTGGGCCACCATGGGGATAGGGCCGATATAGGGCTCGAAGCAGGCTGGATCCGTGGGGTCG
>LJTR01000205.1 GCA_001303465.1 Phycisphaerae bacterium SG8_4 | reverse complement strand
CAATAGCACCTTCTTGCTTTCGACCGACTCACGCAGTGCCGAATTGAACTGCTCGACCGAATCAACTGCCTTGCGGTTGACGCTCAGAATAACCATACCTGGTCTGATGCCGTTTCTGTACGCGGCGCTGTTCGGACCTACGCTCGATACGAGGACGCCATCATCAGAGCTCAGGCCATAGTATCGTCGGGCCTCTTCAGTCAGGGTCTCGACAGTCAGTCCTAGTTTGCGGTCCAGTTCTGAGGTATCAGCAAGAGCTTGTGTCTCTGAAAGCTCCCCAATTCTGACGGTCACAGTCCTTTGCTTGCCATCTCGCTGTACGAGTAATTCCACTTTGCTGCCCGGGGCAGCCATCGCTATCGTATTGCGCAGGTCCCCGATTCCGTTAACCTCTCGACCATTGATCTTCAAAATGACGTCACCAACCTGCAAGCCGGCCTTTTCCGCCGGTGATCCCTCGAGGATCTCGTTCACCAGGGCTCCCTTGGTAGAGTCTATTTCGAAGTAGTCCGCGAGCTCCTGCGTTAACTCGCCGATCGAGACACCTAACTGCCCGCGGGTGACTTTGCCGGTCTTCACCAATTGATCTTTGATGGCCTTGGCCATGTTTATGGGAATAGCGAATCCAATGCCCATGTTGCCACCGCTATTGCTGAAGATGGCGGTGTTGATGCCTATGGCCTCGCCTTTGATGTTGATCAAAGGCCCACCGGAATTACCCGGGTTTATTGCGGCATCGGTCTGAATAAAATCTTCGTAGTCATTTATGCCGACCGTACTTCGCCCTTTGGCGCTGACTATTCCTGACGTGAGCGTTTCGGCCAGACCGAACGGATTGCCGATGGCTATGACCCACTCGCCGACCTTGAGACTGTCGGAATCGCCCAAGGGCAAAGTGGGCAGGTCCCGGCCGTCAATCTTGATTACCGCAACATCGGACTTCTCGTCGGTTCCAACGAGTTCGGCTTTGAACTCCCGGCCGTCGTTCAGTTTGACTGTGATGACGTCAGCCTCGCCAACCACATGGTTGTTGGTGAGTATGTAGCCGTCGTCGCCGATAATGAAACCCGAGCCCTGGCCGCTCTGGCGATACTCGCGGGGCTGAGTGGGCTGTCGGCCGCGGAAGAAACGGTCATAGAATTCATTGCCGAAAGAACCGAACGGATCATTGAATCCGAACGGAACACCCGGGCCTGTCATTGCGCCTGTTTCTATCGTACGTTCCACTCTGACGAACACCACGGCCGGAACGGCCTTGGCGGCGACCGAGGAGAATGCCTCCGAGGTCTGACGGAGCAGTTCGAGTTTCTCAGATTCGGCATTTCCCGCTGCCGGCGGCGTCAGGCTACAAACCAGGGCACCTATGAACACGATCCAAATACTGGCTTTTGTAATTCTCGTTCTCATTTTCAAATCTCCTATTTGTAAACGCCCCAATCCTATCCAGATCAGAGACGTCGGTGTACATTTGACGTATCGCGTATGGGGATTATTGCGGGGTCAGTTCAGGGCCAAAGTTCGGAGAGTAGTTTCCGTCCCCCCCCGGGCCCCCGAAAAACACCGCCTTCACCCCATTTCTATTTCGGTCTTCTTACGGGTTGACCTGGCTTGTGCTGTTTCAGGAAACCTTGTGTTCTTGTTCTCTCAAGACGGTATTCGAAAACAAAGTCTATTCTCCACCTGTAATTTGGATTCTCTTGGGTTGTGCCTTCTCGGGCTTGTGAATCTCGACCGTCAACACGCCGGCTTCCATCTCTGCTGTGATCGCATCTGTGTCCACATCTTTGTTCAAATTGAACTGCCTTCGATAGTCGCCCACGCGAGTCTCACGATATACCGCCGTCCCTGATTCCTCTTGATCGGCCTTGCCGGTCACTGTGAGTATTCCCTTATCCACTGTAAGGTCGACATTGTCCTTTTCTACGCCAGGCATATCGAACTGTAGAATCACGCCCTCAGATGTCTCCCTAATATCGACAGCAGGCTGATAATACTGCGTCTGATCCTGGCGACGAACGACGTCGGTCTGCTCTTTGTTTGCATTCATATTATTAACCCCCTTTCGAAAACCTCCACAAATACGTTATCCGGTCAGGATTTGATCTGTATTTTCTTAGCCTTGGCCTCGGCGGCCTTGCTCATGGTCACCTTCAGAACGCCGCGGTTGTATTCGGCCTTGACTGAATCAGGATCCACCGGATCGGGCAACGTCATCGTGCGATTGAAAGAACCGGTCGGCCTTTCCCTTCTGTAGTAGCGGTCGTTCTCTCCGGCATGGGCGTTCCTCTGTCCTTTCAGTGTCACCGAATCGTTCAGCACGGAAAGGTCAAGGTCGTCTGCTTTGACGCCAGGTATCTCAGCCGTCAGCGTAACCGAATCACCATGATCATAGACATTCATTGCGGGAAACGTTCCGCGTGGCACACTGCGCACACCCAAGGGTGCTCCTCGCGTGCCGAACATTCTGTCCATCTCGTCCAAGGTCTTGGCAACATCGAAAAATGGGAACCAACTATTCAGCAACATAGCTCGTTACCTCCTTTCTTGTCGTTCTAATCTTTACTTTTTCAAACTCTTCCAAGGATTCTTGCTTCCACACAACGTGATCGCAAATCGCGTGCCAGTTGAAATTGATGCTACATAAGTAATTACTCAGTAATACCTTATGTACAACAGGCGGGGTCGGTTCAAGCGTCCAGAGCTGCCACTTTGACAGCGCCGTTTGCTTTAGATGTGACGGCTGCGGATGATGGAAATGACAAGCCAGATCCCGATGATCGCGGCTATTATGTAGCCAAGGACGCCCATGGTCTGGAGGCTCAGCAGTCCAAGGACCATTCCCTGCTGTGCAACCAGAAGGCTTGATGCGACCAGCAAGGCTGAGATGATCAGCGCAAAACTGACGCGGTTCGAACTCTTGTCCAGGGTCTTTGTCAGATTCTCAAGATGCTCGTGATGGACGCGGACCTGAAGCTTGCCCTGGCGAAACTTGGTCAGGACCGCGTTTATGTCGTCGGGCAGCCTTGAAGCCAGGTCACCGGCCCCCTGCATGGCTCTACGAACATTGCGAAGCACCTGCTTGGGCTCGAAGTCTCGAAGGCTTGAACGCTGAGCGTAAGGCTTCAGTGCCTCTATGAGTATGAACTCGGGATCCAGAGAGGTTGCCACCGATTCTATAGTCATAAGGCTCTTGATCATCAAAGTGAACTGAGTCGGCGGACGAACATGATTGAGCCGAAACAAATCAAACGTCTGCATGCCTATCGTACCGAAAGGGATGTCTTTGACGCGAAAGTCGTGGTAGGTTTCGATCAACTGCTCGATGTCGGCCGTCAGCTTGTGGACATCCGTTCGCTCATCAAGCATGTCGTCACGCTCCAGGGCCCGCACGATGTTCGTCGCATCGCGTTCGGCTATCGATAAGACTATTTCGTTGAAGAACCTGCGATCCTGTACGGACAGGCGCGCCACTTGTCCGAAGTCTATGGGGACCAGGACGTTTTCCGGCAGCAGAAAGAAGTTGCCTGGATGAGGATCGGTGTGGAAGAAGCCGAACTCAAACATCTGTCTGAGAACGAACTGGGTGAGCCGGTGGGCCAGTATCCGGCAATCCAGACCACGTTCTGCGATGGCCCGCTTATTCGTAGGTTTGATACCGTCTATGTACTCCATTGTGAGGACTCCGGCTGTGCAATAGTCCTCATAAACCTCCGGGATGTGTACGGAAGGGTCACCGGCAAATTGTCTTGAGAAGCGCAACTGGCTGCGTCGCTCGTTTGCCAGATCGGTCTCTTTAGATACGGCCTCCGTGAATTCGGCAACCATCTCCTCCAAATCGATGGTCTCATGTCCAAACAGGGCACTCTTTAGCACTCCGGCAAGGTCCTGTAGAATCTCACACTCGGCCCGAATCGTCTCGACTATGTCGGGCCGGCGTATCTTGACCGCCACGGGCGAGCCTTCACGAGTTACGGCTCGGTGGATTTGCGCAATGCTGCCGGCAGCGATCGGTTTCTCATCGAATCTCTCGAACGTGTCCTCAATTTTTCCTCCGAGTTCCCGCCGGAGCTGGGCCATGATCTTGGCCAGAGGTTCCGGTGCTACCTGGTCCTGCAAATGCTCTAACTCCTTTATGTACTCGGGCGATATCAAGTCAGGGCGCGTGCTCAGGAGCTGGCCCAATTTGATGAAAGTGGGGCCCAATTCTTCGAGAGCCAGACGTACGCGGGCCGGCCGACTACCTGTTGTAACCGCCGGTTCGACTTGTGACGGGGCAGCCCTTTCTCCGAATCTGAGGGACAAACGCGAACGCAGAGCCCCTGTCACCTCTCCGAAACCGTACTTTGCCAGCACGGCCATGATGTGGCGGTAGCATCGCAGGCGGTCAAAAGTGCCCTTAAGATGGAACCGCAGGGCGGCCAAGTGTTACGACTCCCTGCCCAGAAGTTCGTCTACCTTCTGCTCGAGACGCTGGAGGTCCTCTCGCGAAGGAAGGTTGAGGGTTTCCAGAGTCTCACGAACCTGCTTTGCAACGAGCTTCTCGAGCTCTGACCGATTCTTTTCTGCGGCATCCATCAAAGCCTTGGTGAACCCGGTTCGATTTTCTTTCTCGATCTTGCCCCTGCTGACGTAATCATCAAAGATCTTGTCGGCTCGTTCGCGAGTCATGGAAATAGCTCCCAGACCTGCGAGCATCATCTTGTCCAATGTCTCAAACATAGTTCTATCCTTTCATACTGTCCTCAGCGATTATGTGAAAATAGCCTTTTGCGAATGCACCTCTATATGGTACTGAAAACATCGGACATCGGCAAGCGAAACATGCCGATCCTGGTCCGGACAGCAACTCTTCAAGACCATATCCGGCAAGCAACGACTATATATCTCCAAGCTGGCCGCACGCAATATCCTCTATAAACCGCCATCCGTTCTCGTTAGCCTATGAGCCGCGCAATCCGCTCCTCGGTGGGCGGGTGAGTCCTGAACAACTTTGCCATTTCGCTTCCGGTCAGAGGTGCGACAATAAACATATTGCTTTGGGCGTCGGGAACGCGAAGCGGGATCTGCCTGCCGGCTGTTTCCACTTTCTGCAATGCCCTGGCCAGTCCCCGCCCCGTTCCCGCGAGCCTGGCTCCCAGGCGGTCTGCTTCGAACTCGCGTGAGCGACTCACAGCCATCTGTATCATAGTAGCTGCAACAGGGGCCAAGATCAGCAGCAGCAGAGCCACCAGAGGATTGGACCGACGGCTGCCGCCACCCCAAAAGACCAGGTACGTAACCCAGGTGACAGCACCGGCCACGACGGCGGCGATGGTGCTTATCAAAATGTCCCTGTTCTTTATGTGAGCCAGTTCGTGGGCGATAACACCCTCGAGTTCTTCATGGGATAGCATTTGTCGCAGACCCTGTGTGACACAGACTGCACTGTGACGTGGTCCGCGGCCTGTGGCAAACGCGTTAGGTGCCTGTGCCGGCGAAACGTACACCCTCGGCATCGGCAGTTCGGCACGCTCTGCGAGATTGCCGACAACATTCCAGAGCACCGGATCTTGTGATCTGGAAATCTCTCTTGCCCGCATGGTTGCCAGTGCTATCTTGTCACTGAAGAAAAATGCAAAGAAGTTCATCCCGGCCCCAATCATTAGTGCCGGAACTAATGCAGCCTGACCGCCAAGGAGGTAACCGACCGCCAGGCACAATCCCATGAGCAGGGACAATAGCAGGGTCGTTTTGAAGTTGTTCCATATCTTGTACATTTGAAGGCCCTTTCTCAGGGTACTTTCCACAAGTCATATTCTGAGTATCATAATCTCACTGCCGTCTCCATAGTTCATTCGGAGCCCTACACCTTGAAGTTGTGCAAGATGCGTGCCAGCGCAAGGCACGTTGCTCAAGTGGAAATTTCCAGAGAATGTCCACAGACAGGCCGCCAATAAGCCTGCATGGAGCTGCCATTTTGACAGCGGATTGGGATCGCGATTTGTTTCTGTCTTAGAGCCCCTAACAAAATGAGCGTCGCACCGAGAATGAGCGGTTTTGCTTCTGGCAAGGAAGGTGAAGCAGGCCATCCGAGGATGGTCGATGGAGCCTGACGCCGTCCAGAAGCAAAACAAGCCATTCGAATGCAGATTCATTTTGTTAGGTGCTCTTAGAAGTCGTCGGTCGACGTAGGCCGGAAGTTGACCGCCAGGTAGATGTTCCTGACGCCAAAGCGATCCAAAGGAACCAATACCGTATGGTCGCCCGTCAGTCCGGGCGGGAACGAGATCGAAACCGGAAAATCGCCTACTATCACTCCCTCCCCGGCGCATCGGGCACACTCGTACAGTCCGATGCCGCCACGGCCTCGACAGTAAGGGCAGCTCGCCTGTGCGGGCACGAGAATGCGTACCTGCCCGCCACAACGTGCCTGTTCCGGCGTGATTGGTACATCCAGAGTAAGACTCTCAGTGGCCCTGGACTTCGGCTGGGCCATACTACTGAAGTTGGACCACAACCTGTCGAATATCTCATCGAATGAGGGAGTAAATGTCTGAAAGGAACGCGTGAGGGAGACATCTCCTATGTCGACCGGTCTTCCTTCGGGTATCAGCGGTTCAGGCTCAGACGCCAGGCCGTATGGCCCCGGCGATCGATATGAATGCGCAGGCATTCCTGCAATATTCGCATCATAGGCCCTGCGTCTGGCCGGGACGCTCAAAATGGAGTAGGCTTCCTGGATATCGAGGAACGTCTGCCTGTCTCCGCCGTAATGATCCGGATGGAATTCCTTGGCAAGGCGACGATATGCGTCCCTAATCTCATCTTCAGTTGCGTGAAATGTCAGCCCGAGTATCGCATAGTAGTTCTTTGCCATTTCGAGACTCCCTTGCTCACAGACGCGACTGCTTCAATCTCCACATAGTGTCGTAGTACTATGGCTTGGCCTTGGGTATCGTGACAGTCAAGACACCCTTGTCGAACTCTGTTTTCATCTTGTCAGCCTCTACCGGAGCAGAAAGAGGGATCGATCTTGAGAAACGCCCGCTGCGCCGTTCTCGGCGCAGCAGGCTTCCATCCTGATGCTCGGCCTGCAACTGGTCGATTGAACCTGAGATCTTCAGTTGGTGCTCCTCACAGGTGATGTCTACGTTGCTGGCATCCGCTCCCGGCAAATCGATCTTGACAATGAACCGGTCCTCCTCGTCCCGTATGTCTATGTTCGGCGTGAAGCTTTGAGATTCGAAGATGTTCCCAAAGTCGGGGCTATTCGAAAAACGGCCAAAAGCATCTCCGAACATCGAGTTCATGCGATCCTGCATTGACTGCATTTCGTGTAAGGGATTCCAAGTGTTCGGATCAAAGGGGCTCTTGAAGAAGTCATCCTTGAAAGGGTCATCTGGAAGCAGTGGCAGCAGGCCCTTACTGCCGGAGCCAAGATTGAAACTGTTGAAACTCGAGTCCGCCTGCGAGCCACCTCCTGAGTCGTTTATTCGAAGTTGCATCCAGATCAACCAGCCGCTCTGGACTCCAACAATGATTAACATAGCAAGAAGCAAGTACGGCCATCTTCTTTTGAGGAACTCTTCCAGCCTGCTATCACTCATAGATTTGTCTCCCTATTGTCATCTTCCACATATACCTCGATCTCTTCTGAAAAAAAAAGTGCAAAAATTATGCCAAATTAGACCCTGCATTTGTAAGAAACAGTTGAGCCGATACTTAGACAATTGGCATGGAGAGGCAAAACGTCCGGGGGCTGTCATTTTTGCAGGAACCTTAAACGTGAAAATGACAATTTGACAGCGAATTGGTCCGCCAGCAAGAAGGCTGATGGAATCATTTTTTCGCAAACCGTTGCTGCACGAGAGCATGCGCTATGGGCACCGAATTTGGCACAAAGTTTGCTTTCACAACCCCTGGGAAAACGTGCAAAAACCATTGATGCTCTGGCAAAGAAAAATGGATCTGAAGGATACAACCAAGCGAGACGGGCAACCGCACCAGCCGACATCGGCAGAGGACATAACTCAGGCGATGATACAGCATGTCGTGGG
>LJTR01000204.1 GCA_001303465.1 Phycisphaerae bacterium SG8_4 | reverse complement strand
CCAGGTCAGCGGTTTCTCGGTGTAGCAGTGGATGCCCATTGAAACGGCGGTCATCGACGGAGCAAAGTGTGTGTGGTCCGGAGTCGCCACGAAAACCACATCGATTTCCTTGCCGTGCTTTTCGAAGACTTTCCGCCAGTCCGTGTACCCGGCGGCCTTCTCCCAGCCTTCCTTGCCGTGGACGCCGTCCCACCGGGTTTTGTCGACCTCGGCGAAGGCGACACACTGAAGGCCCTCTCCATGGCATACGCCCGTGTGGGCCCCGGCCCGGCCGCCTGTAGCGATGAATCCAACCTGGAGTTTTTCGTTCAGTCCCTGGGCTCTGATGAGGCTCGGAAAACCGATGGTACTTGCTACCCCGACAGCGGCGCTGCGTTTGACAAACTGACGACGTGTAATGTTCGACATGATCTCTGCTCCTTAACTCTTAGTGAATGATAGAATCGACCCTTTCTCTTAATATGCCCGCGGGGCCCTCGCCCCTAAAACAGCCGTGCGCGGCGTTGCCGCAAGAATCAAACATGAAATTCAACGTCCTTTGTGATACCCTTGAAGGGTAGTAAATTCCCGCGAGTAAGATCATAGACTATTATTGTAAAGCTACTTACCCGCGCAAAAACCCGAAATTTCAATCGTGAGCATTATATAGCCAGTTTCGCAAGCCAGACAGGGCCCTAGCCCGCATATTCCGAATATCCTACTCAAGAGCGCCAGACCAGTCAAGGCTGCCGTTGCTCGAACTCGCCGGCTACATATATCGGCACAGCGCTCAAACAAGAGCATCCGACCAGTTGCCAATTCAAGTTAGTCATGATATCGTCTGGACTTAGATCATGCAAGATATATCTGAACGCGCAGAGCGGAGCCCATTCATAGACCTTTCATGAGCCCTTTCGATGTGGTTATTTGAATCATTCCGACGACTATGAGACACGTGCGCTATAAAGGATCGCTCACTGGAAAACGATCTGCTTGAACAGCTCCAGGTCGATATTGCGACCACAGACTGTCAGCACCACTTTCTTGCCCTTGAACGAATCCTTCATCTTGAGGAAACCGCCAACACTGAGGGCTCCCGAACCTTCGACCACTAGGCGATGATGTTCAAATAAGACGCGTATGGCGTTTGCGATTTCCTCTTCGGTCAGCAGAGTGATCTCGTCCGCATATTTTTGAAGCAACTCCAGCGTGATACTGTCCAGGTCCACGCCACCGGCACAGGTGTCAGCCAGGGTCGGAAATGTTTCCATCTCTAGCATCCTATTGGCTTTGACCGATTCGTACATGACCGGAGACTTTTCTGGTGAAACGCCTATGATCTGAATATCCGGATTGAACGATTTTAGCCAGCCCCCGCAGCCGGAACACAGCCCACCACCTCCAACGGCAAAAAAAGCGGCCTGGACATCGGGCAACTGTCTGGAGATCTCCAGACCACAGGTGCCCTGACCGCCAACTACGACGGGATCGTTATAGGGTGAAATATACAGTTTACTTTCTTGCCGGGCCACCTCGCGGGCGCGCTTTTCGGGATCCCAGCCGTCCTGCCCGTAAAGCTCCACGTGATAGCCATGGTCCCTTATTATTTGCAGACGGGAAGCTGCGATATTTTCGGCGACATAAATAGTGAGTTCACAACCGCGTATCTTCGCAGCTTCGCCCACGGCCAGGGCAAAATTTCCGGTAGATGCCGCCACCAGCCCCTTGTCCAATTCTTCTTGGGTTAAAGACATTATTTTGCTGACTGCGCCACGAAATTTGAACGAACTGGTCTTCTGCACTATATCCAACTTCAAATAAACTTCCGCAGACGCCAGCTTGCTAAGGTATAGTGAGTATTCCAGTGGAGTCTCAATAATATACTTCCGGGATCTTTCCTCGGCGTCCAATACCCATTGGCGAACCTCATTCACCTGCTGACTGCCTGCAATCATTACACTTTCCTTTTCATCAGAGAACGATTGACCATTTTACCCATTTCGATATTTTGCACAGCCACTAAAGTTGAGTCAACGGACTATTCTATTTCTTTAAGGCCATGATAGACGGCTTTGGCGATCTGAATGTCTTGAACCGCCACCCCGGTAAGGTCTGCAACGGTAATTTGTTCCTCGGAGCGCCTGCGGAGATTCGGACTGGTAATTACGCTGCCCAATTCAACTATCCGCTCCTTTTCAAGCACGCCCGCGGCCAGGGCGTGGTGGATCTCGCCCCGCAATAGACACTGGCTGATACTGTCAGTGACAACGATATCTGCTTTTTGCAGAATCGCCGGATCCAATTCATTCTTTTCCGGAGTGTCGGATCCCACAGCGGTAATGTGCGTGCCCTTACGGATCTTGTCGGCGGACAACAAGGGTGATTTCGAGGGAGTTGCCGTGACGATAAGATTGCAGTGAGCGCAGATGTCTTCGGTACTCAACACCGTCCGGACTCGGTATCCCAAAGGCTCCATATCCTTCTTATAGTCATCCAGTGCGCTGCGGTCTATGTCCCATACCATGACCTCGCGGCAGTGGGTAACATGGGCCAGGTATTCGAGCTGCATCCGGCCCTGGGTGCCGGCGCCTACGACACCTATGCACTCGAGGTCTTTCGGAGCGAGGTATTTGGCGCTGACAGCGCCTGCAGCTGCGGTACGCACGTTCGTTAGATAGCACTCGTCCTGAAGAACACAGACCAGTTCGCCTGTTCCCTTTTTGAAAAGCAGCATGAGTCCGTCACTTGTATAGCGGTTTGAAGCGGGACTCTCAAAGAATCCAGAAGCGATCTTGATGACATAGAAATCGTCATCGAGGAGATATCCGTATTTGATGTGAGTCTCGCCCGGCGGCTCCTTGAACTGCAGCTCCCCAACGGGAGGGATCACTGCCCTGCCTTTGGAATAGGCAACGAATCCTCTTTCGATCTCCGGGATGACTTGTATGGACCTCAACACGCTCTTGATTTGAGCAAGATCGTAGACTCTGCTCATCTGAGCTTCCCCTTTCCGATTCACTGATAGGCTTCAGTATCCTGGATAAGCTGAGGGATATCGACCAGATTCTTGATCTCATCAAGTTTCAGTACTTTGGCCATTGGTTCACCTGTTGTTGCAAAGAATACCAGAAAGCATATAGCTCTATCAGTAACAACCAGCTTTAGCCCGGTCATTGCACGGCGCCAACATGAAACAAGCACCCATCGCCCAAGACATCCATCATCTTCACCATGGAATGGGCTGAGACGTACCCATACCGGGTCCCAATAATACGGCATTGAAAAAAAGTCGTTGCATGCCTGGCAGCCAGGTTCTCAAAGTCGGGTCCACGGCAAATAGAATCACCTGACCGTGTCCCAAAGACTCGACCGTGGCATAGGCTGTATTGGCAAGCCGCTCTCTCGCTTCAGGCCAGAGCAGCCCGCTCAGACGAAGCTGCCCTTTATCGTCCAGCCGAACTACCGTCGAAGCCGGGTGCCTGGACATAAACGCGTAGCTGCCCATGAACATAGTTGGGAGCCTTTCTTCCAGGCCAAATCCAAGCCAGTGTTCTGTGTCCACATCTCCGGCAAGGAATACACCGGCGGGACTGAAAATCCGCTGCCATTCGTCTGTGCGTTTGAGCTTCTCGATGTCCTCCTTGGCATCTTCGTCTTTTTGGGTCTTCTCCTTCTCACCGTCTTCCATCTGGGCCTGCGCATCTTTCGTCTTCTTCTCAGGCGTCTTTGCTGCCCATATCTCGCCTGGGTCGATCTTGATATTACGGGCGGATCTTTCGCGCTGGACAGCCTCTTGATAAATGGAGAGGTCCTTGAGCACATTACGCCTCAACCGCACAGACGAAAGCCCTCGTTCTTTTGAGGCGAGAAATACGGCTGAATTGCCCGACGCAACCAGCGTTCCGCCCTCTTCGATCCAGTGTTTTATCTTCTTTGAGGCCTTCTCGTCGATAATACGATCAAGCCCACTGCCGCTCGGAAGAATCAGAACATTGTATTTTCTAAGGTCGATTTGACCGATGCCCTGGATGTTAACAGCAGAGCTTCGCAGTCGAAGTTCATGGTCCAGAAGATACCATGCCGACCCAAAAGACGTCGATGAGATGGGCCATTGCGAAGCTATCGCCACTCGCGGCGCCGCTAACAACTCGAACTTCCGCGAACCAAGGTCAGGACCATTCTCAGACAAAGCCGTGTCCACCGGATGTACGTTGATATCAAACTCCTCGCAGACTTCCTCCAAAACAGCGAAAAGGCCTTTCGGATTCTCGTGAGCACGCAGAAGGATGGTACCTGGCCTGTAGCTTCTTCCTTTTATCTGAAATGGCTTGGTTGCCACTCGCAGATTACATTCGTTCTCAAAGAGACGAGCCAAAGCCGGATAGATGCCTGAACTGGCGAAATCAATAATGTAGCCGTAATCGCCCCTGCCCTCCAGCTTGGATGAACTTTGCAGCAACTTCTAAGTATCTGACCAAGAGCCTACCTTTGGAACTCTCTTGGCCCAGTGGGCCTCGAGTCCAAATGCCATCGCCAGGTTCCAAGAACTGACATCGTAAATGCGCGTGCCGCGGCGGTTCTCCAGTTCTTTGCGCTCGTCGGTGAGAAAGGCGTCAGTGAAGTGAGGGTCAAACGCCAGAAGTGTGTGAAGCATCCGTCGATAGGGCTGGCTTGATTTTACCACCAGCGTCCCTTCCGGCAACTCTTTCTTCTCGATCCTATTACCCCAAAGGTCGGTTATCTCTTCAGCCTCGAAGCTGCCCTCGGCAAATTCTGCTTCGATACCTTGATGCCGAAGCAGCGCGACCAGAGACCTCCACCTTGACACGTCTTTGGCTGGCGGCAATAGAAAGGTCTCGTTGTGCGGTCCTTTGTCAGAAACCGCCCATCGTCGTTCGGCCAAAAAATCGCTCAGAATTTCGCGTCTGTTGGCCGCAAGGGTTTCAAGGTTCGTCAAGCTGCTTACAATATGATGATGTACAGTCTGACGGTATGTTGTTTCAACCCCCGTCGGTTGTTTCACGGAGGCTGCGTTCGTGCCCGCCTGCTCATACAGTAAGCCAATCGAGCCCAATATATTTGCCCATGAGCTCGCGTATATCGGGCTCCATTCCGAATACCAGCTCTTGGAATAGTAGCTCCACCCATGCCGGTTAAAGGCTGCGGCGTGGTCCGACCCGAAACGCTTGCGCCACGATAGGTTCTGCTGGGAAAGATACACGTTTAGCGGTTCGCGCGGCGGATCTAGAAGATAGGTGTCATAGGGTCCCATCTCGTGGGAATCGACCAGCATGTGAGGATTCCAGGAGTGTATCGCGCGGGTTAGCGTGCGCACTTCCGGTTGAGTTTGTGCCAGCCAATTTCTGTTCAGGTCGAAAAGATAATGGTTCCCGCGGCCCTGCGACCAGAGACCCCCATGCTGCATCGACTGGTAGTCGGGACTCGATATGGCCCCTGTCAGGTGCTCAAGCTGGCTAAGATACCTTTCTCTTCCATCGGGATTCATCAACGGGACTATGTGAATCACAACCTTGTCCACAAGGTTCTGTGTCGCTTCGTCTTTTCCCGCAGCGAGATGATAGGCAACGTACATCGCTGCATCTGTACTCGAAAGCTCATCGCCGTGAATGCTGTACCCGAGCCAGGCAACGGCCGGCATCGTCTCCAAAATCCGCTGCGCCTGCTCGGGCCCCGAGAGTGTTCGTGGATCTGAAAGCTTCGAATTGTTCGCCTTAATCTCGGCAAGGCGTTTGTGATTGTCAGTGCTGGTGATGGTCAGGTAATAAAGCCTTCGCCCGTTGTGGCTTTGCCCGTAACTCGTGAGCGTGACACGCGGCGACGACTGATCCAGAGCTTCCATATATCGCACAAGCGTGTCATATCGAATAGCCCTTTCACCGACTCCATGACCGATTATCGCCTCGGGACTCGGTATGGCCGGATCAAAATCAGCCTTTTCAAAAAAGGATCTTTGCGATTCGCTTCCCGGTACGATCGGCGCACTCGCCTGGCAACTGCCGCAAAACAGACTAATAGCGATAGCTGCTGATGTTAGAAGGCCAGTACCAATAGTCTCTTGGACTATCTTCGTTTTAACGTCTTGCGTTTTAGGGAATTGCCTCTTTTCCATTCTTCTTCTCAAATGAAATCTTCGTAACGATTAGGTGGAGGGGCTGGCTTGCCCGTCAAAATCGACTCTACTTATACCCTTCAGGGTAGTAAATTCTCGCGAGCAAAACCATAACTTGTTGTTTTGAGGCGACCTACCCGCGCAAGAACCGGAATTCTCAATCAGGAGCACTATATACAGTAAAAGCACCTTATGTCAACACCCATAGGCAGTATTAGGCTTTGCTTCCAAACGGCTGGCTAAAACTGCGCCACCCTTGCTTGGATTTGGAGCAAAGAGCACATGACATTACTGTTGACAACAAGCCGGCAGCAAGTGACGATAGAAATACACTCTTTCTCCCGTATAACAAATATAGATTCGAAAAAAGGCCATTGGGGTGGTTTTAGCGGCTAACTTAATGTGGGCTGTTGAGCCTGTTCTTGCTGCAGTGGAAATGAGACTCAGTGGATAGTTAGGTAGGTATATAGTAGGAATGCCGAGACACCAGGCTGAACGGAACTCGTGAAAAGAAGAACTCTAGTTAAAACCACCGCCTCTGCCGCCATCTTTGCAGGCATCTGTGCGCTGGCGGCCCTGTCAGCCCCACACCAGACAGCCGACACTCAAGCGGCCCCATGGTACAGCATCATACCGCCGCTGATGACAATTGTGCTGGCATTTCTTACCCGAAACGTACTGCTAAGCATCGCCATTGCCATCACAATGGGTGGGCTGCTCACAACTCTGCCATCGGACCCCGGCAGCGCGGGCGCATTGCTTGCAGGCCTTAGGGCAGCCCTCTTCTACCCAATCGACACCTTAGCAGACGTAGAGAATTTGAAAGTACTTGCCTTCGTCCCCCCCATCTTTGCGATGGTCGAAATCGTCGTGGTCTCGGGAGGCTTCACGGCAATACTCCAAAAACTCCTGCCGCTGGTCAAAACCAAAAGATCCGCTCAGGCCGCCACAGCTCTGATGGGCCTCGTTTACTTCATTGACGACTATTCAAATGCCATCATCGTGGGCTCTTCAATGCGACCGGCCACAGACCGATTCAAAATCAGCCGCGAAAAGCTCGCCTTCCTGGTTGACGCAACCAGTGCCCCCATAACCAGTCTGGCCGCAATCAGCACATGGATCGTGTACGAAGTGGGTCTCTTCGCTGATGCCGCACAAACACTCGGCATTGAAAGAGACGGATACGCCATGTTCTTCGACTCGCTTGCCTTCAGGTTCTACAGTATCCTGATGCTGGGGTTTGTCTTTGGCCACATACTCTTCGGCTGTGACTTCGGACCCATGAAAAAGGCCCAAGACGAGGCCGAAAGGAATCCGCCTTTGGATACCTATGTGCCCGCAGCAAGCACCAACAGCCAGCCTGAGGCCCGTATTTTCAACGCGATTGTCCCTCTGGGGGGTCTTATTCTCTTTCACTTCACCGGACTTTGGATCGACGGAGGTGGACCCGCGAAGATCACAAGCTTCTCTTCAATATTCCAATGGCAATATTGGCGTCAAGTCATCGGCGGCACTGAAAACAGCATACTCATTCTTATTTATGCCTCCGTGTTCAGCCTGGCCCTGGCCGTTTTATGCGCAGGCCTTTCTCGCTCGCTTCGAATCTCTGCCATCATCAAATGCATCATAAGCGGCACCAAAAAATGCCTCCTGCCGTGCCTGATCTTTATCGCCGCGTGGTCACTCAAGAACTGCTGTGGCAGCCTCAACACAGACCGTTTTCTCACAAACTTGCTCTCCGGAAGCCTCCCACCGCTTGTCTTTCCCGCGATCGTTTATCTCGTCGCCTCTGCAACCTCATTCGCCACCGGCACAAGCTGGGGTACAATGGCAATCATTATACCAACCGCCGTCCCAATCGCCTTTGCACTTGACGGACAAACCTATGGACTAACTACAGTGATCACACTCGGAGCCGTTCTCGACGGCGCGATCTTCGGCG